>JACZSS010000115.1 GCA_022574115.1 Candidatus Heimdallarchaeota archaeon
TATTGCTCCAGATCTTAGCTTGAAAGCGACCTTCTTAACATTGGGAAAAGGTCTAATTCTATCACTCTTTCGGACAATATTATAGAAGAGCCCTATTTTCCCATCTAGGTTGACATTATCAATCAATCGATCGATCATTTCACCCGTTATCAGTGGTAAATCTGCTGAGACGTTTAGAATGTATTCAGGTGGGTTTTCTTTCTCCAAAAAATACTTACAAGCTTTCATTGTAGTGTCAAAGAGAGACACCCCAGCTTCTAGGTATTCAATAGGTTTATTCATCTTATAGTTCAGTTCTTCTTCGGTTAGTCCAAAGATCGTAACCGACTCAACTCGTTTGGATTCTGTCAATGCGTCCAAAACATAATGGATCATGGGTCTGCTATTTAGTGGAATTAAGGATTTTGAGCTGACTCCTGCTTTTTCCAGTAATAGTATAATTTTTGTTGTTCTTTGTTGAACCTGCAGGTATGTAAACGTCCAATCCCACAATTGAAGCGAATCATTATTAAATTTAATTCAATCGTTATCGTGCCTCAAATTAAATCATTCTAATTTCTACAAGTTTTGGATTAATTCTTTCTGAGGAATTCCTTAATCTCTTCAAGAAACTCCTTTAAAAGCTTGATAGGCTCTGAAATAATTCGTTTACCGTTCTCTGCGAACTCGCTGTAATGGTTTGCAATTTCAGCTGATACTGCTCTCATCAATGCAGATAACTGGGTCATTTTTACCATTTCACGAACTTCGACCGGACTAATTGCAATACTTAACATATAAGCCTGGGATCCGCCTCTAACTTTCTGGCTTGCAATCGAGAAAATCATATTAACAGTTCCATAATCACTTACGGAATGTATAAATGGCTCACCTGGACTAGTCCCCACCATATCCATAAATCGCGGAATTGCTTGGAGTTTGTCCTTTTCTAATCGACCATGTGGTGGAGGAACAATTAATTCGGTCTTTGGTCCTATGATATCATCAAATACGCTGAGAATAAGGTGCAAATCAAAATTATCAATATTTTTCATTTCACTTTTGGGAAACTTTGGAGTAACCCGTGGATCATGATTGACTATCACTTTATAGTGTTGCAATCGTTCATTTATATCAATATCTTGCTGTGGAACATACATCAGAGCCGATTCGTTGGATTGGTAATCATAATCAAACCTTGCATCACCTCTAATATCAATGTGAGTATTTTCCAGCTCGAAATTCTCCCAGATGGGGAATTTGAAATCTAAGTCCTCTAGTAAATATCTTGCGAGCGGATAATAGGAATGGAATGCTTCTGAGAGTAACGAGAAGACATATTCCTTCGGTAACTCCTTACCAATTTTCTTCACAATAGATAGATAAAGTCTGCTCAACTGATTCTTATACATCCTATAGACTTTCTCTGAATGAGAATCTTGAGCTAATAACAGTTCAATTTTGAGGGGGCTCAATTCGATCCTGTAACGATCCTTATATGTTCGTTTCAATCGTTTAATAGGGTCTCCTACTGCTTTCTCAATTTGCTTGTAGACGGTTTCTGGAGCACATTTGAGTAATTCATTGAAAAATAAAGCATACAATTCCGCAATAGTTTGAATACTGGTTGCAGGTTTATATCCCAACGAAAGCTCAAACGATCTGAGGACGTATTCAATTTGGCGGGGAACAATTGGTTTTGGAATATAATCTCTTGCACCTGCTCGGAGTAGATTAGCTATTTGGTTCTGATTAGTTAAGGGAGCTAAGATGATAATTTCAAGGCTCTTGTTAATTGAAAGAAGACCACGAATAATATCAATTGGAGTAAATTCTGGAATCGTTATGTCAAGTAAGACCAAATTTGGACGAGTTTCTGCGATATACTTGAACGCCTCCTTAGCGGTGGAAGCCATACCTACAACTTCAAACCCCAAACCAGGAAGTAAGTCCATCAAGGCATTTCTAATGAATACGCTGTCATCAACTATGAATATTTTGACAACAGGATCAAGAGAACTATCTAACAAAGACAAAACCGACAATTACCCCTTAAAGTCATATCATTTTCCTATTATATATTTTTATTTATTACAAGGAGGTGAGGATTAGCTCAAAATATAATTGGATAACGTGAATTTTAAATTTTCATAGTAGAACGTTAATTCGATCTATATTTGTCTTTTTCAAATAGTTCATTGAAAATTGCTTTATGTCAAATTAACCCAACTCTGGGCGATTTTAACTTCAATACAACCAAGATTATCGAATATATAGAAATGTCGCGCCAAAACCAAGCAGACATTATTGTGTTCCCAGAGTTAGCATTAACTGGTTACTTACCTTTTGATCTCATTGAATATCCGTCTTTTAGAATTCAGGTGGAAAGAAAAATACTTGAGATAGCTGCCGTTGTTAACCAAGAATACGTCATACTTGGTGCACCAGCTTTCTTCAAAGACGAGGATGGATCAGAAAAAATATTCAATTGTGGTGTGGTGTTACATAATGGAAAGGTAGTAGAATACATCAAAAAAGCACTTTTGCCAAACTACGATGTTTTTCATGAAAAACGATATTTCACCGAGAATGATGATCCTGTACCATACCTTATTGGTGACCTGTCGATTGGCCTACAGGTTTGTGAGGATATGTGGGATTTGCCGTCATCATACGATTGTAAAGTGACACAGGTTTTGGATGAGAAGGGAGCCAATTTTTTTCTCAATATCAGTGCTTCCCCTTTTTCGATGGAAAAACAAGAAGATCGATTGGGAGTAATCAAGAAGCATGTCAAAAAATACGGGAAACCATTTATTTATCTCAACGTTGTAGGCGGTCAGGATGAGATTGTTTTTGATGGTCGATCAATCGTTGTCAATGCTGAAAACGATATAATTGCAGAAATGAAAGCATTTGAAGAGGATTTTATTGTGTTTAAACTGGCGGATCTTTATTCATCCACTGTATTAAGGGAAGAAAAAGAAATTACCCGCTACCAAATGATGATAGATGCAATTACATTAAACTTCAAAGATTATATCAGAAAAAACAATATCACAAACAAGATCATCATTGGTCTCAGCGGTGGTATTGATTCAGCCGTTACGGCATATTTAGCAACTTTAGTAGTAGGTAAGGAAAATGTTATTGGGGTAGCTTTACCCTCAAAATTTACAGCTTCTAGGTCAATGACTGATCTCAATCAGTTAGTATTAAATCTGGGTATTTCTCTAAGAAACATTAGCATTGGGGGATTGTACATTGAATTGGAGAATTTACTTGAGGAACATGAGTTCGAGAAAGAAAATCTTGGAATACCAGAAGAAAATGTTCAGCCGCGATTACGGGGCTTAATCCTTATGTATTTAGCAAACAAGCTCAATGGAATTGTTTTGTCAACTGGTAATAAATCCGAAATAGCCGTGGGATATTCAACTTTGTACGGTGATACGGTGGGAGCAAAAAATCTTATTGGGGACATATACAAAAGTGAACTGTACAAACTTGTTCATTACATAAATAGAGATAGAGAAATCATTCCTGACGCCATCATTAATCGTGAGCCAACTGCGGAATTAAAGCCAGAACAGAAGGATAGTGATTCTTTGCCAGATTATACCTTGCTTGACGATATTTTGACTTTATTCATTGACGAACAATTGAGCAAACATCAAATTTTGGAAAAGGGATTCGAGCTGAAGGTTGTTGATAAAATCATTAGTCTGGTCTTGAAAAATGAATTCAAAAGAGCTCAGATGGTCCAAACAGTGAGACTTAGCGAAAAAAGCTTTGGTGGTGGAAGAATGATGCCAATTACTCATCGCTTCAATCCTTAATGTGAATTCATCATACAATTCAAAAATTACAAATGGATTAGACGACAAAGTTTTTTGATTTACATAAATTATGTTAGCATTGATATTCCTCGGATATACGAGGATTAAACTTGGTGAATATGTTGGTTTATCCTCGTTTCAATTCTTAGCCTTTTTTAGAAGATTACTGATTTATACATTTTTAGCAATTTATCTAGGTCAAGTTATTGGTCTGTCAACTACTGAAGTCACCTTGATGGCAACAATTCCTATGATTGCCAGTGCCTCATTTCAAGCTTTTATCTGGGGACCAGTTATTGATAAGACTAAGCAATCAGTTGCGTTAATTGGCTATGGTGAATTATTTGCAGGATTTGGTCACGTTCTCATGTTTTGGCTACATAAATTCTATTATAATCAGGGATTAATAAAAGAATCTGGCTTTGCGATTATTGGTGTGTTAACCCTTATTGAATTTGGATGGTCCGCGAGTAATGTTGGATGGGTTGCCTTGATTGCTGAAAAGACAGATTCCGACGAACGTACCAAATTATACGGAAATTTATCAGTTATTGGGGGCCTGGGAGGTATTTTTGGCGCACGGATTGGAGGACTATATTACGATGGTGGAGTTGGGTTTTCCGAGGGTATGTTGTTTTATATCGCTGCGGGTGTTATGGCAATTTCTGCTGGCATGATTTTCTTAACAAATAAAAATGTCAAGGTACCCAAAGATCAGAGTTTTGGGCTCTCACGAGCCGAGAAAGATCCTGAGGAAAATGGAATCGCCCTGTTAGAAGACCTACCAAGTTCTATTAAGAAAGCATTCATCTGGTTTATTATAGCCCTTATCTTTATCAACTTTGGCAGAAATTCTGTGGCTTTGATTATCAATTTATATCTAGTTGATGGAGGAGGATTCGCGGCCACAGACAAACAAATTGCAGATTATTCAAATTTATGGTCTGGAGCATCCCTGATAACCGGCATGTCAGTATGGTTCGGGAAAGATAAAATTTCAGATGGTAAATTGATGCTTCTTGGAAGTATCATGTCAATAATCGGGCTTATTTGGTTTACTCTTGCCTCAACTTTCATCTGGGTGCTGATCAGCGCAACGCTACTCGGATCAGTCTATGTACTGATCCAAGCCTCAAGCTACGGAATTGTGGCAAGCATAATACCTGAAGAATACAGAGGTCGAATGTTCGCTTACTACAATGTGACCTTTTTTCTTTCCTGGGGTGTAGGCGGAACCCTGATTAATGGCCCAATCGCAGATTATCTTATCAAAAATGGCAGTTCGAAGGCCAATGCTTATGAGTTTACATTTTTCGTGGCTGCGGGTATAGTATTTATTGGAATTGCATTTTTGCTTGGTAGTTATCGTTTAATTGGAAAATTAGAATCGATCGATCAACAACCAGATGATGATCGCAAACTAACTTAACTTTGAAGCTACAGAGAGAGCATTTTGTAAGTATTCTTCTAATTTAGCATTTCGAATTTTTTGTCGCATTGTAGTGTCAGGAGAAATTAAATCTGGCCATTTTTTGATCTCTTCAACGATTTTAAGCTTCTCGTCTTCAGCTTGCTGTATGAAGATTGTATGTTGTGTTTCTGTTGCCCTTATAGAAACTTCTTCTAATTTCTCTAGAGCGGTTTCGTGGTCTCCTTCAATCAAATTGAGTCGTGATCTAATTAAGGCCGTACTTAGTTCAAGCCGGTAATCGTGGTTCATCATTGCGTCATTTTCGACCGCTTGTAAATAACTGGTAATCTCATCAAGAACCTCTTGTTCACCATATTGAGAGAGCTCTTCGACCAGTAGATCGCATAAATCCAATTTTGCTGAACTAAGCCACCAACTCCTGGTTTTAAGAATAGGATCAGCCAACAGCTCCTCTAAAATGGTTTGAGAGTTTGTTTTATGACGTGCTCGATTGCTATTTTTTAAAATAAGTGCCTCTGCGTGTTTCAAACCGGCTTTGATGAAAGGGTTTTCATCGGGTCCGATAATCTTACCAGCTATTTCATAAATTTCTCTTGAATTGGTTTTCTGATTTAACAGTTCATAGATTCTAACTTGATGTGGAAGACTTTCAGTAATTCTCATCTTATTTTTTTGGACAAATCGAAACTCCATAGCACTTCTTCCATAATTTGCCGCTTCTTGTAACCTGCCTGAAATATAATAAAGACTTGCTAGATTTACTTTTGCGTGTGCAACTCCATCCTCATTTGAGATCCGTTCCTCATTTCTTAAATTTTCCTCCATTAACTCCAATGCTTCTGGATGTTGTCCCATATTAGAGTATATGAGCCCTAAATTTCGTTGAGTCATATTGTAGTTTACCCAATCCTCAATCTCCTCACTCAAATCCTTACTTTCCTTAAAATAGGCATGTGCTGTTTTTAAATCCCCAGCCATAATCCGTGAAGCTCCCATTTGATTAAGAGCATGAGATTTGGCACGTTTTGCATATCTGCTAATAAATGATTTGGACTGGATAATCGGAATAGTTTTTTTCTCCATATCCACCGCTTGATCAATTTGTCCACTCATCTAGAGAGCCCTGGTCAAGATGGCATAAGCTCGTAATTGAGTAGACGGATTCACAATATTATTCAAATGAGATCGATTTTTAATGACCTGTTCAATTTGGCCCAGAGCAACCATAGCTTCATATTTGTGAACAATGTCATCATCTGATGGGTCCTGTATCTCATTCACTGCTTGAATAATCAGTTTGTATTTAGCATTTGTAAACAGATCGAAGAAATGCTCGTTGATCCGTATATCCGATTCCATCCTCGTATTAGCAGTAAAACTTAAGTATAAGAAATTTTTCTACAACTCGAGAATTCATATACAATTTAAAGCCGTTTTCAATCTGATTCAAAGTGTCTGGGTTTACCTGATTTTGGTCTTGATATTGATTGACGATCTTACTAGATATCATTAATTATTGATCCTCATGTTATTGCGTATTATGAATATAATCTTATCATTCATCCAACAAAATTAATGAAATCCATGGATCTTGAAATCTGAAGATAATTTGACACCATGATATCAAGTTAATTCTGATTAATTGGCTTGATCTTGAAACGACCCGGAATAATTTTTTGTTCCAAATTTTTCAAATCTAGGGGAAATATGGATATCACTGAGAATATGTTGAATGGGTTAGGTATGGAAGCCAGTCTGACTGATCTATAACTACGGTATAGATAGATTGCTCAACGATAGCAAATATGAATTGATTGTCTTATCTTACTATGCATAGTTAAAGTGAAATTGTCTCACGTCAAATTTTTATACTAGGGGTGGACAAACAAACTGTTATTCAGTATGGTTACACAAACTATCATCAGTCGATGCCTTTGAAGAAAGGTACAAGTGTACCTACGAAATCATTAATTGTTCACTAATGGCAAAAAGAGCTCCCACGAAAGTTGGCGGATTAAGCTCAATGAAATATACTTTTAGAATGGCAAAAAAATCCGGTAATGTCAAACAATTTGTTCAACGCTTACGCTCAAGAAATACCTGTAAAGCTTGTGCACTTGGAATGAGTGGCATGAAAAATGAGCGAGGTGAGGGACTTCAAGTTTGTAAAAAATCTATGCAAGCGACAATGCAGGATATGCAACCTGCCCTAAGCGAACAATTTTTCAAGAATCATTCCATCGAGGAGCTCAAAAGGCTCTCTGGTAGAGATTTGGAAGCTTCTGGTAGACTAGTGTTTCCGGTTGTTGCG
>JACZSS010000116.1 GCA_022574115.1 Candidatus Heimdallarchaeota archaeon
CATATGCAAAGTTGTGCGCAAATCCCAATTAAATATATAGTTAAGGTCACCTCCGAATCCGACTGAACATTTAGCATCTTGTAAAAAATAAATGAATCAATTGAGGAATAGTATCAAGAATTTTATTAATCAATGCGTTTATTTTCAATAGTTGGGGCCGTGGTCTAGCCTGGTTATGAAGTTAAAATTGCGATTTTGACTTAATACACGTCTCGTTTACAATGAGTTAAGGTCTAGATGCACTTAAAAACCGAGAACCAATTAAATTACGATTTATTTGCTCGATGGTCCCCAGTTCGAATCTGGGCGGCCCCACTTTTTTCATTCAACCAATCAAGATAAGGAATTTCCCGACTAATGGTGAGTCGCCTATTTGCTAGGAGAATACCTTTTAGTTTAATAAGGTAATGCTGAAGAAATAATTGAGAATTGTGATATCTGGTGATTGCCTTCCTCATATGTAAAATATCAAACATAGGACTACTTGACGATCAAAAATTCATCCAAAGAATTAAGGAGAAACTTCATGCCATTAGATAATCCTAGATCTAATTTTTCAAAATGGTACGACGAAGTGCTGCTTCGAGCAAGCATTGTTGATGTACGTACGCCGACAAAAGGCGCCAATGTTCTAATGCCCAATGGATATGAGATTTGGGAAGCAATAAAAAATTTTATGAATAAAAAATTCAAAGAAACAGGACATAAGAATGCCTATTTTCCCCTCTTGATTCCAGAAGAATTTCTGCAAAGAGAATCAGCGCATTTTGAAGGTTTCATCCCCGAGGTTGCGTGGGTGACTCACGTTGGAAATACAAAGCTCCCACAAAAATTTGCGCTTCGACCTACATCAGAGACCATCATGTATCATATGTATGCACAATGGATTCACTCGCATGCAGATTTACCTCTGAAATATAACCAATGGTGTAATATCATTCGATGGGACACCAAGGAAACAAGACCACTTTTACGAGATCGTGAATTTTTTTGGTCAGAAGCACATACAGCTCACAGCACGTACGAAGAAGCTGCAAAGCAAGTAGAACAATCAATGGAGATATATCAATCTCTTTTTGATGCATTATGTCTTTCGTATCTTACATTTCAACGACCAGACCACGATAAATTTGCTGGAGCAGAGTATACGATTGCGTATGATGCGCCATTACCCAATGGGAAGGTCTTACAAATCGGAACAACACACCATTTGGGAAACAATTTTGCCAAACCCTTTGATGTGAAATTCCTAGATACGGATGGTGAGACCAAGTTTGTGTTTCAAACATCCTATGGAATCAGCACTAGATTAATTGCATCGATTCTTTCAATTCACGGTGACGATCAAGGGTTGATCTTACCTCCGAAGTTTGCCCCAACTCAAATCGTTATCGTCCCAATCATTTTCAAGAAAAAATCCGAAGGTATACTAGAAGCTTGTCAAGAGTTGGAGGATGAACTGGTCGAATTGGGCTATCGGGTATTTGCGGATCTTAGAGAACAATATACTTCTGGTTGGAAATTCAGCGAATGGGAAATGCATGGAGTACCGTTAAGATTAGAAATAGGTCCAAGAGATCTTAAGAATAATTCTGTTTTGGCTGCAAGACGTGATACCTTGGAAAAGGAAAATGTTGCACGAGGAGAGCTTGGCGATTTTATTTCTGATGTGTTTGACAAAATGGCTATCTATCTTAAAAAACGAGCAGATGCTGCATTAGCCAGTTTGATGCGTAATGCTAGGACTCTAGCTGAATTAAAGGAAATTATGAGAAACAATCGAGGAATTGTCAAATCCAACTGGTGTGAAGATGTAGAATGTGCAAAAAAGGTCAAAGATGAGACCTCATCTAGTATTTTGGGAACCAGGCAAGGAGTAATCGAAACTCCAGATGGGCCATGTTTGGTCTGTGGGAACGAAGGAAAGGTTGTCGCATATATCGCTTCATCTTACTAATATGAAGCTGTAACAATTACATTACAATCTTGCATTTTTCTTTCAATCATCTTTAAGAATTTCATTAAATCCTAATAACTATAAGTGAAAGGATGATTCGAACATGGTCAGTGAGGTTAATCAAAAACAGAAACAAGAACTTGTCAAGCTTTTGACATCAATATCTAAGCAATGTGAACTTGAGGCACTAGGGATAATTACCAAGGAAGGTATAACTCTGGCATTTTTTGTACAAGCAGGTGCAGATCCAGATTTACTTTCTGCCATATCCGCAGCAGTTATGTCAACCGGAACGATGGTTACGTCTAAGATGAATCACGGTCCGTTACAAGCTATGCTGATTCGTGGTGATGACGGTTTCACAATTCTTGGTCCATCAGGTGATCATATTCTAATCGGCGCTTCTAAAGAAATCAGCTCTGTTGGACTTACATTGAACACAATTCGAGAATATGCACAACCACTACAAGAAATACTCAAAGGTTAATTTTATTCTAAAACTTATATTTCACCAATCAAACAAACTTTTTCTTACTCCTAATAGTCGTGTGAAGAAAAATTAATAATAACAAGCTCAAATCGGTTTCTATGGTCGTTGTAGTTACAGGTGATAATTTATCAATAGAAATTGTGGTTAAGGTCGCTCGAACAAATGAACCAGTGGAACTGCACCCTGATGCTATCGATCGTATTAATAAATGCCGAGCCATGCTTGAGTCCAAAATCGAGGCTAAACAAACGATCTACGGTGTGAATACCGGAATCGGTGAATTTAGTGAAATGGTTTTGACTCCCGAACAAGTGGACGAATTCCAACGATATCTCATCTATAATCATTCTGCAGGAATTGGAGATCCAGCCCCCATCGAATACGTTCGTGGAGCAATGTTAGGAAGAATAAATGTTCATTCAAAGGGACATAGTGCTTGCCGAATAGAAATTACTCAGACCCTAGTTGAAATGCTCAACAAAGGAGTAACTCCCTTTGTTTGCCAAAAAGGATCTGTTGGCGCTAGCGGTGATTTAGCTCCGATGTCCCAAATTGCCTTACTTCTCATGGGTGAAGGTCAGGCGTATTACAAGGGTGAACTACTGGAAGGTACGTCAGCAATGAACGCTGCTGGGATCATGATTCCAGGATTAAAAGCAAGAGATGGATTAGCTACAATCAATGGATCAAATTTCATGACCGCAATGTCTGCAATATTTTTGTATGATGCGGAGAAATGGTTAAAACAAGCCGAAATCGCCGCTGCAATGTCCTTGGAAGCCTTAAAGGCAAATATGGGTCCGTATACTACGAAACTCCACGAAATACGCGGATTTTCTGGTGCAATTAGGTCGTCGAAGGCAATCCAAGTAATGGTTCGTGGTGGTGATCTTATGGAAGGTAAAATACAACATAAGGTACAGGATGCATATTCTATGAGATCTACACCACAAGTTATTGGTGCAGCACATGATGCATTGCAATATGGGAGATCTCAGGTTGAAATAGAACTTAACGGTGTGGGGGACAATCCAATATTCTTTCCAGATGAGGATCTCGTTTTATCTGGTGCGAACTTCCAAGGAACTCCGGTTTCTTTGCCTATGGACATGGCTGGAGCCGCAATCACTATGATTTCAGTGCTTTCTGAGCGAAGATTGAACCGTTTAAACAATCCTGCTTTGAGTGTTGGTCTTCCTCCCTTCTTATCCAAGAATGCGGGTTTGATGTCTGGTCTTATGTTGAGCCAGTATACTGCTGATGCATTAATTGTAGAACAACGGATTCTTTCTGCTCCCGCAAGTGTTCATTCGATTCCCGCTGCTGCTGACCAAGAAGATTTTGTTTCGATGGGTATGAATACAGCGATTAAGAATTTTCAGATCCTTGAAAATGCTTGCGGAGTTTTGGGTATTGAATTGATGGCGGCGGCCCAAGCGTTGGATTTAAGGGACTATGAGTTCGGTAAGGGCGTAAACAAAGCTAAAGAAATAATTCGCAAGTATGTAGATTTTCTGGAGATCGATCGTCCATTGTATCCAGATCATACAATTATGCAGGAATTAGTGAAATCAGGTGAAATTCTTGAAGAGGTCGAGGCGGAAATTGGATCACTAGGATAATTTCTTCTTCATACACAATTCATGATCTTGAGGTGAATCTAATTCATGCACTCTTTCGAATCCCTTTCTCAGGTAAAAACTGATACCCAATCTATTATTTTCATGCACATAAGGATAATACTCTGTAAATTTCTTCGATCTTACCCATGTTTCCCCAAGAGTCAGTAATTTTGATCCCAGACCTTTCCCGATTAAATCCGGTTTGATGTACAATCTTCCCAAATCGATTCCAGTATAATCTAGATCTTGTAGAAAGAATTCATGGCATCCTAGTCCGATATGTCCAGCGATTAGGTTGTCATGAATATCAACTTGGAAAAATGCCCCCCCTTGGTTGATTTATTTGATTGACTTGACCAGGGATTCAGGATGGTAAGACCTGTTAAGAAATTGTGTGATATAATCGTGGTCGTATATATCTTTGTACGTAAAGTGTCAGGCTTCCGATGCTACATTATAAATTTCAGCTGAATCATCGGATTCAAATGATCTGAATGTGAATTTCATTTGTCCTCAGTGGTTCACTGTGACGCTTGCATAAAATCTTATCTGAATTAACGCATCAGCTATTTGTCTCAATTAAATTTAAAGGTTGTACCATTAATATTTAAAGGAACATGGTCCATGTTGTTCTGATTATAATGAGTTTATTAGAGAACATCGGAGATGCACTCCTTTTTCTAAGCGGAACAATACTATTGCTCGTCGCAATAATTTTTTTCAGACTTTACAGTCGTTATAAGAAGCGAGACCACCGCCTGATGGGTTTAGCATTCATGATCGCCTCGTTTCAAATGGTGATAACCGAGTTTGATTTCTTTCTTCCTAGCTTAGAAGAATCAGGAGTTCTCGATTTCATAGCTGGTCTATTTAGCTTTATTCTTGCCTTGTCAATCGTTTTTCTCCTCCTATCTCCGGAGCGACTTTCTGCTTCTTTCGAGGAAGATTTGGCTAATCAAGTGGTTGAGGAATAATAAAATTGTTTGAATTTTCTGATACGGCAATTAATTTGCTCGATATCATTAAATCCAAACCTGGCATCCATTTTCGTGGCCTTGTAGAAGAATCCAACCGACAAGTTGGAGTAGTAAAACATCATCTCAGATCGTTGGAAAAGAAAAATATCATCATTAGTATTGGCCATCGTAACAATTTATTATACTTTGATGTACTGTATGAAGACAAAATCGATGAAGTAAAAGATCTTATCAACTATCTTCGAAAAACCATACCGAGAGAGATCATTTTGATTGTTTCTACTTTGAAGGAGGAATTTATTTCGCTAAAGCAAATTGCTGAAACACTTAAAAGATCGCCGTCGAGTCTTCATTGGCATATTAAACGAATGATCGAAGACGGTATTATCTATCCTGTTCGAAAAGGTCGTCAAGTTAGTGTAAGATTAAAAAATATTGAATTGGTTAAATCTCTTGGTAAAGAGATTTATCCTAGCAAATGGGATTCTTTTCTGGATCAGATTGAAAACAAATTTTCTCGTTGATCATCCTCCATGGTTTACAGATTGGTTAAATAGAATGCAACATTTGTTCCAGTTAGCTAATCTAATATGACCATTCGAAAGCACGAATCATTAATCTTTGTGCTACAGTCAGCCATGTCAAATGATACTCTTGAAGAACATTTAGGAAGGATTATTATTGGTTATGACCAAATAAACACTGAAAAGATTGTGAACTTGAAAGATTCTGAAGAGATGACGAAATACAAAGACAAGTTTCTTACCCCCCTTCGAGATACTTCTTAGGAAGGAATCCCTTAACTGATAGACGATTAATCTGTCAGATTTCAAAATTTTTAAGTACAAATTTGTAATATGAAAAATGTAGAAGTCAAAAGCTACGTCATGGGCAAGTAGCTCAGCCTGGGAGAGCGCAGGACTGAAGAAATTTCTTGTGTCAGCTATCCTGATGCCGCGTGTTCAAATAAGTTTACAGGATTGTATTCATAGAACAAATCACGCCTTGCCCATTTTTTTCAAAGATTCAGAATCTTGAATTCAAATCGGACTTTCGTTATAAGAAAGTATTAGAGAAAATGTCCCTGACGAACGAGGTTTTCATTCAGATAATCACTTAAATTTGGGAAGAGCTAGATTGATCAGGTTAATAAGCTAATATTTGTCCGTCTAGAAGACTTATCGCAACTTCTAATGTCGGAAAGACACTTGGACCAAGATCCGTACCACCAGTATCTACAACCGTAAATTTGATATCAATTTCTCGGACCGTATCTAGATTTCCATGCTTAGCCAAAATAGATTGAATTACATACCTCACATAGTTTTGAACTGTTTGTGATATATGACTGTCAGAATTTAGCAAATCAGATCCACCTTCCCCACTACTAAGAAATGACAGATTGACAATATGCTTTGAGATTTCATCAATAACGGACTTTAGTTCATCTTTGAAATCTATTACTGGAGACATTATTATATGTAATCTAGTTAAGCTCTACACTTAAATTTTTTTTAAGTTAATATGATTGTGATATTGATTAAATTGAAGATTCAATCTATTTGTTCATGATTTATTTACGAAGGAAGAATTCCAGTCTTTGTTTTTTCTGCAAACGATCTTGCATTCTGAATAATCCAAGAATTAAGTTTCTTAACCAAATTGAATCCAGTCTTCATGTTGAATAGTTAGAACACGAGTCGTGGTAACAAGTTGCATCTGATTTAGCTTTCCGACAAATCATCAATTACTACCCCGCTTTGACCAACTTAGCAACTGAGAGATGATGACGTACAATACGAGGGGCATTCTTCTAGAATCTTCTACTTAACTTTTTTAATTTCATCGAATTTGAGAAGACAACGTGCTCTTTAAGACAATTAAATTATTGTACCAACAAGATATTTTAATTGGTTAGAACTCTATGGCTGAAAGATAAACCTTGTATGGCTTGAATTTAACAATTGTACCAATATTACGTTATAAGATATTACTCATTTTTGCTTAGATGACAATTAAATCATTTGAACTTTGCATATCACCATCCCTTCCTTTATCGAGTTCAGCAATTCATTTAACCGTTTATCACTTTGTGAGAATCAACCCTCAGGGCGTTCTTCCGCTGATCATTGGAATGCCCATTTTTCTCTCTTTGATCCTAGTTGCTTTTCGAAGACTAACGATAAAAGAATCGAGCAACCAAGCTTCTAAAATCTCATGTTATTGTTGATCTTTACCACAGTTCGGGCAATATACTTCATTAGGATTGATCACTTCAAAGCAATTCCAACATCTGACGATTGTCGTTTTTGTTAATTCTGCTTGAAGTGACTTGATTCGGCCAGAAACAATGCTTAATACTTTTTCGTCAAATTTGCGACCAGCAGCATGTCTTTGTTGGCGAATTATTGGTGGGACCCTGAACCAAGCGATTATTATGAGGACAACTAGGATAAATACACTGACACCTCTTTGAAATGGACTCCAACCC
>JACZSS010000117.1 GCA_022574115.1 Candidatus Heimdallarchaeota archaeon
TGTTTAAAGGCTATTGCTGCTACTTTATGCTCATTTCGTAGGGCTTTCGACTTTGTTTCGTATTGTTTGTTTAATTTTCGTAAAATACTCTTTTTGTTCTTTTCAGGCAGGTACAGTGTAAAACGTCGATCTCTGATCTCCTTGTCTAATCGCTCGATTCGTTGTAAAATTGTCGTGTCCGGAATTTGTAGATTTGATGGCCATAGACCTAACTCTTGTATTCTTTCTATATTTTGGGTCAGAGTTTTTCTTTTGGATTTACTCATAATTTCCCCTCAATTAATAGAACAGATGCCAGAGCAAGTATATGTTCGCAGAGTGATTTTTTAGAAAATAAGTGACAAGAACAATGATTATTGATCTTCTGAGTTTCATCTACCTCTACTCGTGAAATAAATGGAAAATCAGTAAATTCATATTTTATACCATTTTCAGATTCAGTTTTCACAATATAGTCCTTGAGCTTGGATACAATGGTTGAGGCTTTTCGCACCAATTCAAAATCAAGTGTTTCGTGATTCCCCAAGCTTTGCTTCAATCTCAATTTCTGATTTATTGTGTCGAAGAGGACGACCCCTTTCGATACTAAATTGAACAATAGCAATTCCGCAAATTCTTGCGAGTACTTATTGCCATAGACAAATTTGAATTCGGAGTGCCCAACGACCCTTGTTGCAAGAAAGTAATCTAAGACCTCGGCAATGATCGTTGTGTCATCGATTCTTGACATGTTCGAAATCATTGTTTTAAGAGTTAATTGATTTAATTTACTCTGGGGAGATTGGTAAATCAGCAGGAGTTTGGTACTCTTCTCGAGACTAAATTCGAACGAAATTGGTAAAATTGAGCTATAATATTTTATGACTAATTTTTCAAATGATGACGAGAGCTCACCTAAATATCGAAAAACAGAGGTGGGTAACTCATTGAAATTAAATTCCCCAGTGTTTTCCGATTCGATATGAAGCCAGATAGATTTGTCAGTGCGTTCAAATCGGAAATGAGTTTGTCCTGTCAACGATCGTCTGATCTTAAGTTGAAACTTCGATCGATCTGACAAATTATTCTTGATTAACATCAGTAAATCAAATATTTGCGATCTGGATAGTACGAGCTCCTTGGGTACGATTTTATCTGAAATATTGCTAAATAAGATGGTCGTAAAACTCAGGAGGTTATAATTTTCGATATGTTTCCTCGGAATGCGTATCGCTTTAATTGAAGAGCTTGAACCTCTCCTCGAGACGATTTTCTTCGAATCTAGCTCAGAACTTCTAAAAATTAATGTCTTATCATGATCGATGATTTGATTTCGGGCTAATGTTAACATTAAGTTATTAAAATTAATTTCTAGGAGCGCAGCCCCATCGATGAATTTGTCAATTGTCTGGAAGTTGTTTCCATGGATTTCGATCCGAAGGTAAACATTAGTCTGAAAGTTGTAATTTTCAAATGCTAATAAATCTTCAGAAAAGAGCAGTTGATTGAGTATTGAGGAATTAATCACCGTTTCTTGATTTAGTTGAGCCTGGATTAGGCCATTTAGTTGTGATTTGGTTGCTTTTAGTTGTCGGTCGATTCTTTGAGTGAGATTTTCTCTTCGCTCATATAGCTCATCGATGTCTTCTTGCATGTGTTCGGGTTTGTTTTCGTCCTCATGAAACGTTTGTTTGAGTATTTCCAACATTCTTTCATCTTTCCATAATCGGTAATTTGAGTCGTTTTTAAGATACGTCGGATTGAAATAGGTGCTGCATCGGAAGTAATATTGCAGTAGTTGGGTAATAAGAATTTTATTATTAATATTGACCTGAAAACTAGGTGTGACATTAGATCGCCGATCCAATCCAAAAATGATCTCAACTCCAGGTTCATCGACAACAATGTAGGATTCATACGGAAAATTTACTTTGGTTTGGATCAATTTCATTCACCAATTTGACTCAGGGCTTTGAGTGACCTCTCGAATCTAGATTTGACTTGGCTACCCGCTAATCCTTGCAAAGTCTCAATTATCTTTAGTTTTAATTCTGACAAATCAGCCAACTTGACTAATGTATCAAAAGCTGTTTCCTGCAAAATCACTCTACTTTCAGGATCCCAAATGATAGTGTTACTTATCTGAAATAGTAACTCCTGATAATATTCCGATAATCCATTGTTTCGTGCATTCTTCATGAATTCAATTGTTAAAGGGGTAGAAGAGCTGGTCAAGATCTGTTGGAGCTCTAGATCTGACCATTCAGTCTTTCTTAGCCAACTTTCGCCAAGTTGCTGCAACGGTATATTTTCACTCGAAATCATTTTCAAAACTGATTCTAATTTTTCTTCTTTAGCCATTCGCGTACTTTTGAGTTGTTCAAAGGCTTGAAGAGATAGATCTTCAAACTGAGAGTGGGATAAAATAATCCACGTTTCCGCGGACCCAAATCTTTCTAATGTGCTTAGTAAACCTTGCCTAATTTGATGATTTGCTACGTCTTTGGCAATCCAAAGCATGTCCGAAGTCACATCTCCTCTTTCAATAATAAGATAAGCGCACAGAAAAGCCCGCAACTTTGGGGAAACATTTCCCAAGAGTGTTGGAATTAAGTTAGACATAGCCCGTTCAATATTCCAACCTCGTTTATACAAATTTTTCATGATCACATTTTCAAATGGTGGTGAGAATCCATTGCGTTGACAATAAGAGATAGTTTCAGAAATTAAGCTGATTTGTCCCAAAACATCTATCATTCGTTCTGGTACTTCCCGTAGTTGAGAGGATTTCAATGCTGATTTTTTCGGCCGATAGATACCTAAAGCAAGATAATGTCTTGCCAACTGTTCCCAGTTTGGCCGATTCAACGATGTTGCAATTGAACCTTCGATAAAATTAGGAATTTCTCCTTTGTAAAATTTATAAGTATCAACAATGGTTTCTACAGATATCGGATCCCAAGTATTTATCTTTAGACTTGTCTTGAGAACATCATCCGAACTGATTTTGAGAGAGTCAAGTTTGAATACATGGTTTTCATCCAGCTTTTGGAATGTTATCTTCTCCCATTCTAGAAGTATTTCCGATATCAAATTTTGAATAACTTTTTCCTGTTTATTTTCCATTAGGACTGGGGCCAATAAATCTAGCATGGTGTCGAGGTATTCGTATGATAGGTCTTGATGGGTTTTATGATTTAGTTTGCTAATATATGTGGTTAACCCACTAATATCGGTTAATTTTAAACTCACGATATCACGAATGATACTCTGAAACAAGTTAATAGGCATAAACCTTGAAAACCTAGAGAATATAACTAGTGTTTTTATACTTGATATTCGAAGGGGCGCGGAGAATTTGCCCTCGTCAAAGATTTCGATTTCGGAAGTAGTCAAACCAATTATTGCCAAAAGGAGCTGATCTATTTCAAATGTGTTTGGCAAGAGATACAATTGGACTAAATACTCAGGATCAAGATGCTCAAACATCAAACTTAGCTCATCTTCCTCAAAATAATTCATAAGCAGAAGAGGTAAAATCATAGTCTCAGATTTGACTAAATTTTGGAAAATCTGAACGAAGCTTGATTCGTTCATACATAAGGATTTGAGGCGTGATTTAAAAATTTTTAAGATAGGATGGCCGTTAGCCCATTCGTCAAACATCTCAGGTTGCATTGCAAGTATTACAACATCATCAAAATGTAGACTGGGTAGTTCGGTTGGAAAATGTGAAATGAATTGGATCAAGGACTGATTTGCGAGATCCTCCAATCCATATTTATACCATACTTTGATGTGTTTTATCCCTCGATTGATAAAGTAATTTAATTTAAGGTTTAAAGGTCCGCTGAAATTTTTTATTGATCCATCAGATTCAATTTGACTCGATCTTCCGACGGTTGCTAAGATTAATACAAGAGTTATCATTTCTGGATTACTATTCATTTCAGCAAATTTAATCAAATGTGAGATGGCTAGCTTAAATTCATTTTCCAATCGTTTCAAGCCAATTACTTCTGACTGGATTACACTCACAAACTCGAACGATTTTTGAGGATGATTGTCTATCATGTAAACCAAATGGAGAAAAGCATATTTGGGGTTATCTCTCAAAGACTTTTGTAAGTGCTTCCAATACTTATTGGGTTCAATATCATA
Organism: Candidatus Heimdallarchaeota archaeon; assembly: GCA_022574115.1. GTDB lineage: Archaea > Asgardarchaeota > Heimdallarchaeia > Heimdallarchaeales > Kariarchaeaceae > LC-2. The sequence goes on from JACZSS010000117.1 coordinate 4,141, forward strand.
AAATTTCAACTCTTCAGCCATCAGATATTTATTTGTTTTATGATGAAGAATTTCCTCATGATACATCGAAAACAGATAAAGAAACGAAAAAAACGCAACTGGTTGTTCCACATTCTTCTTCAGAAGATAATTAGCAATATACTTGAAAATTGGTACCTCAATACCAAGGCGCGCAAGCTCTCGCAATACAGCACATTGAAGTTCGGATCTCATGTTAAGTAATAAAATACAAAACGCAATGCTCTCATCTGAATTAATGAATACGAGCTTGGATAATGCCATTTGTCTTGACAACTTATGAGCACGGGTGACAACTCTTAGGAAAAGATTGACTTCATTTTGTAGGCCAAGTTCTCCATTTTCATATATTTCCAGTAGTTTTGGAGTCATTGGGATATAATTTTGGAAAGTGAATTCAGGAAGTGGCTCGTCTGAATTTACCAAAAAATAAGGCAACTGATTGGTTTGGATTGTTTTTTCAGATTTCTTTTTTTGGCTGACTATTACAAAATCAAATTTTTGTTGACCAATAAGTTGCAATATAAATTTGGTTGGAAATCCAAAATTTGACCCTTCTAAGTCAATTGTTTTGGGATGGACCTGATCTATTTGCAGTTCATCCATTGGTGGAATTCTGTAAGGTGTATCAATCTCCCCAGAATCGATCTTAATTATTGTAGATCTTGGCCGAAGTGGAGTTCCAATGTACAAATATGCTAAATCTTTGCTTACGACCTTTAGTTGAGAACTATTTAACGACTCAGACATTAAATCTCAAGTTGCGTGCTAAATAATGTAAATTAAAGATATAATTAATCATCCGGATTTTATTAAATTATCAATCGATCGATAATACAAATGTTATATAATTTTCAATTTCGACAATTATGTTGGATAAGCTCTCAAACTTCCGGTTGATAGTATGAAACTTGCTGCATTTTCGGATCCCCATTCGGATATAAACTCTAAAAGATTTGATCCGAATTATACTACAATACTCACAGATTATATCTCAGATTTCGATCCTGATGTTGTCCTGATTGCTGGGGATATAAGTGGATCCTCTAAAGAATTGATTAAGTTTTTTGAGGAATTCCAAATAGATTGTCACAAACTATTCGTCCCCGGTAATCATGATTTATGGGTAAGTCAAAATTCTGAAAATGGGAGTTGGGCAAAGTATTTTACACTTATACCTGAAATCTGTGAAACATATGGATGGCATTATTTGCCGAATAATCCAATTCAGATTGAGAATACCGCTTTTATTGGAAATACAGGTTGGTATGACTACTCCACGAGAAATGAAAAGTGGGACAATGAAATTTCCAAAATAGCCTATGAAAAAAAGACAAATCCATTCGACCAGGGAGTTTGGATGGACAAAGCATTTGCCAAGTTCGGAGATCTTCATGATCAAGAAGTTGCCGAGTATTTTTTGCTTGAATTACAAGTGAATTTGATGAAAGCTGGGCTAATAAACGTACGAGAAATAAATAGCTACTCGACCCTTTTAGAAAAGATCAAATCAATCCTGAAAAAGGGGAAGTTTAAGTTCGACACAAAGAAAATCGAACCAACTCACCAAGAATTTGAAGGAAATATTGAGAATCTCGTCTTTGCATCTCATATTGTTCCGTTTAAGAAATTCGTTAAATTCAGAGATTCAATTCGCTGGGATTATTTTTCCGCTTTTATCGGGAACTCACAAATTGGAGACTTGATGTCTTCGATCCATTTTAAAGGCCGAAAGATATCTATTTTCGGACATACTCACTATCCTCAGCAAAGCATAATTCGACAGATAGAAGCGTATTGTGTTCCAATTGGATATAATCATGAATGGAAATTTTCTAATCTCAACAAAGTATTTAGCAGACGCATCAAGATTCTTGAAATCTAATCTGACCGATTAGTTCTTAAGGGAGGAGTCTATTATTATCTTGGGAAATCGATGTTAATAATAAAATGCTATAAGTGCAAAGTGAATTTTCCGTCGAGAAGGTGTGACAGTTGCAATCGACCATATTGTAATATGTGTTCAAATTTCACAAACGGTAGTTGCGAAATCTGTAGTCAATTCACATCTAGACAGCCGGGAAAAAGCCGCCCTCCTCGAAATTTAGATGATTACATCTTTTATAATAATTCAAAATAATAAAAGAGACGAGTAAACGTAAATGAGAGTGTTACAATAATCTACTTTTAATTTTCAATCAAATAAAAATTTTTGTGGAAAAATTTATTCCCTTCGAACCTCCGCTGAGCTATTCGTTACTTCGATCAGACGGTGTTTGGGGCGTGGTCTTTGCTCATGGTGAACAGAGTAGAATTGACAAGGGAATTATCAAAGAGTTATCAAAAAAACTAGGAAAACGAGGAATAAGCACTTTGCTGTTCAATTTTCCTTTCCGAATGAATAACCAAAAGCGGATTGATAATCTCATTGTAAGGGATGAAGCATTCGCTGCGGCCTACAATTATGCCCAAACACAAATGCCAGACGTAAAATGGGCGATGGGAGGACATGGAATTGGAGGTGTTACAGCAATTAGGGCGTCGGGGATAGTTATGCCTGATTTTGGCGTTCCCCCCATCTTGTGTGTCTCTTATCCCATGTATCCCCCAAACAAACCTGAACTCGTTGAAACCAGCAGCTTAGTCGCAGTTATGGGAGAAGCGTTGTTTACACAAGGAGATAAGTCGAATAGAGGAACATTTTCCAGACTTAAAAACCAGATACAAATGATGGCACCTCACGCTAAATTACAATTAATTAAAGGAGGAAATCATTTCATGGAGGTAGAGGGAAGGTCCATCTCTACGATTGCCCATTGGATCGCAAACGATACTGAAAAATTGCTGAAGGAAGCGTAGTACATCTAACAACCCCTTATTCAATTTGTCCATTTATCTTTTCTACATAAAATTGCAGGCGTATTTCACATGATTTTTTCATATCAATTAGTTTGAACCGTCAGTGTCAGAAGTATCTGAGAAATTCTGCGAAGAGTGTGGGAAAGTAAACGAGATTGAAGCTCGTTTTTGCAAAACTTGTGGAAACCAATTTCCTGAAATCAATAATCCACAATTTCAAGAAGCCATCACAAAAGAAAAAATGGACCAACAGTCAATTCTGCCTGAGATGGGCACCAGCCAGCCACATCAAAATGCACAAAACAATTCTTTCCACCCTCCCAATCAATTTCAGCAGCATGGGTCCTATCAAAGAAAGCCACCCGGCTTTCCAGGCATGATGTTGCCCACTAGAGTTTGGGGCGGTAAGGGATTAATTGATGCGATTTTGCAAATGTTCAAAAACCCAGCTAAAACTGCACCCGAGCTCTTAGAAGATCCTACAGCGCCTTCTCCGATG
>JACZSS010000118.1 GCA_022574115.1 Candidatus Heimdallarchaeota archaeon
TCAGGCAGACGCCAGATCAGTGGTGCTAAAACAGGTTTGGCTTTTTCATGGAGAGGTGTACCGACGACTGCAGGTGCACTGACAATTTTATCAAAGGAGATGTGAGATTATGACAAAGAAAGTAGGACTGGTTAGCGCTGGAATCACACGATTCCAAAGGCGGGCAAAGGAAACAGGAAAAGAATTATCATATTATTCAGCGAAGATGGCTTTGGATGCTGCTGGAATTACTCGTAAAGACGTAGATGGCGTAATTATCGGAAGCGCACCCGACGCATTTGACGGGGTTCACCAAAAACACGAATATCTCACTGATGGGTCTGGCGGATATAATCTTCCAACAATGCGAGGATATGTAGGCGGAGGTACAGGTGTATTCTCCCCAATTCAAGGTTGGTATTGTATAGCTTCAGGTGTTCATAATATCGTTTTGATTACAACAGAGGAAAAAATGAGTTCAGTGCTACCGTCTACTCAAGCTGCATTTATGACCATTTTTGATAATTTAATTGAACGACCATTAGGACCTAATTTAATCTGGATCTTTGCGCTGGAAATGCGGCGATATATGGAAGCACACGGAATTCCAAAGGAACACATCGCATCCGTTTCGGTGAAAAATAAAGAAAACGCGATAGACCATCCGTCCGCAATGTTAGGGAAAAAATGGACCTTGGACGAGGTCTTAAACTCTGAAATGCTTGCTGATCCTGTCAGATTACTGGATATATCCCCTGTTGCTGACGGCGCAGCAAGTTTTGTGATGATGTCAGAGGAAAAAATCAAAGAATTTGGCATATCACTAGATGATGTTGCGTGGGTCGATGGAGTTGGATGGAATGTAGATACTACGATGTGGACAAATCGAGATTTGTACTATCCAAAATATCTTGAAAAAGCAGCTCATCAAGCTTACAATATGGCGGGACAGAAAAATCATTCGCCCGAGGTTTTGAGAAAATGGCTTTCATTTGCAGAGCCTTACGATCCGTTTAATTACAAAGAGCTTCATCACCTTGAAGGATTACAATTATTTGGTAAAGGGAAAGCACCTCAAGCTGCTTTTGATGGCATAACCGCAAGAGATGGTGATTTCCCCACATGCCCATCAGGTGGACTACTTGGAGTTGGAAATCCAATTGCAGCAGCTGCAGGGATGAAAATCTGTGAGATCTATTGGCAGTTGACTGGTAAGGCAGGCAAACGTCAAATTTCAGGTGACCTTACACGAGGCCTAGCACAGGCATGGGGTGATCTAATGCAAGTGGGGACAGTTTTCATAGCACGTGGAGGTAGAGTTGAATGAACGTGCGAGGTACTAGACTGACGAATGACGAATTTCACAACGTTGCCATTAGCGTTGATCACGCCCCCGAAATTCAATACAAATGGGCAACAGGTGTTGCAATCACGAAATTCCTAGCCGGACTTAAAGAAGGAAAGATCTATGGTGTTCATTGTGATGATTGTGAAAGGACTGTCACCCCTCCAAGGATGTTCTGTGAGGAATGCTTTAGTCCCATGAACAACTATGTTGAGCTACCGGATACCGGAATTATAAACACGTTTTCAGTTGCCTATATTCGAACAGATGCCGTACGAATTGAGAAACCTCAGATCCCAGTAGTTATTGATATCGATGGAACAACGCTTACACCTTCAGGATTTTTACATCTTCTTGATGACGTCAAAATTGAAGATCTTAAAATAGGGATGAAAATCAAAGCAGTTTGGAAAAATCCGGAGGACCGTACCGGGGATATCACCGATATAAAATATTTCACAGGAGTGGAGGCATAAAATGTTACCAACAAAGCGAGATCAACAAGGAGTTCCTACGACTGAGGTATGGGGTGATTTTCCAGTAACATATCATTATACTGTGGGTATATCTGGTGAAAAATTCTTTGAGGGTTTAAAGAACCAAAAACTTGTAGCCAATACATGCAATTCGTGTAACAAAACATATCTTCCACCAAAACTCTTCTGTGAGGACTGTTTTGATGAATTAACGGACGATAGTTACAAAGAGATTAAAGCCTCTGGAAAACTTGTTAGTTTCACCGAAGTGTTCCTTGATCATCGGGGCGATAAATTGTCAGATCCTTATTTTCTTGCATTAATTCAGCTAAATGGGACTGACACCACGTTCTTCCATAAATTAATAAACACAAATAATCCAACAATTGGAGGGAACGTAACTGCTGTCTGGAATGATACCCGATCCGGATCATTATTTGATCTAAATGGTTTTCAGGCTGAATAAACTGGTAAAAAGTTGGTTTAAAAATTGGGTATGAATGTGTTGAAATCGGTAAAATAAGCCATATTAACGCTATGTCTTTCTTTTTCGATGAATAATGACAACAAATCCGAGATATATGATCGCTAGATAAATCTCGAATCCAGGAATTCCTGATAAAGGATTGTTAGGTTCCCCATCATCCTCAGGGTCAAATAAATCATGCGTTCTCTCATTGATTGGATCGAAAATGCCTGTTAATTTGATGACAATGTTATCAAAATTAATGCCGTTCACCTCGGTGGCATCATTGGGTGCAATAAATGTTTCCAAAGATGAAAACGCACCGTGAAGTTCGATTTGCTGGAAAATTCCATACTTATCATAATGACCTTCTCCTTGAATATTCATGCTAAATTCATTTCGACGAATCGTTTGACTATCCGAATAAAAGTCAATAATATCGATTGTATACATGCTAGAAGCGTGATATCCACCATCCTGTATATTTGAAGTAAGTTCGTAGCTCATACCAAAGGTCACGTCATCTTCCGTGGTTAAACCCTGAATCAGCATCGAATAAAAATCTGCTAGCACCACAATTGATTGATCATATGCTTGATATATTTTGTAATCCTCTGAAATCACAAATCCTGGAAGGTTAATTGCTCTTCTGAAGACTTCATCAGAAATACCCCCAAATTCATATCCACCTTCGCATGTGTAGTAATATCCGTATTCAGCAGACGTCGAAGAGCAAGTTTCAGTGTATTCTGCGTCAACAAAAGCAAACCCGGCAGTTGAAAGTCGGGGATAGGCATAATGAAACGTACCAAAGGCGGACATCCAAATCGTATTAACTTCACCATTGGTCAGATCGTTAATAGTTCGAATTGACGTAGTATCAGCATCATAAATGCTACCTTCTACTTCATAATACAAACCAGCAATATCCACAACCTCCAAGTCCATCAGATTTTTACCAACGATCGGAGTTATAAAATCTTTGAAATCTAAAATTTTGGCTTCAGTAACATCTATTTCCTCCTGCGACATTGAACTTGGAAATGAGTAATCAAAATTGAATTCTGAAAGCTCTAGTTTGAATTTATCACCGATATCTAACTGCATTCCAATATTTTCCTTATCCTGAAGTTCTATGGTTATAGAAATATCTAAGTCAGGGGAACCAATATTAAGACTAAGAAAATCAATCACACCGTCGCTTTTTCTCCAATTCGCTTCAAAATTAAAACTAGCATCAACATCCGAATAGGCTCCTGTAACCTTGAAATTATCATTTGAATTTGTTACACTCAAGTCAAATCCGTCGAATTCTACGCCAGACTCCGTTGTTAAAAATGAAGTAAGTACATCCTCATGTTCCTCATATTTGTCATTTAATGCAAAAGGAAGTGGTATTATTTGTAATGGACCATCAACTAAACTAAATTGACTGACAGATCCAAAAATACCTGGTAGAGATAGACCACTACCAGATGGTATGGTTAAATCAATTTCTGGGCTTTGAAAGTAATTACAATAATCATAGAAGGTAGTGGTTGCACTCACTTCGGTCACAGTAACAACAACCGTTGAAATTTCAGTCGTACTATCAGTCGTACTCACGGTTGAAGTCTGCTCGAAATTGAGATTATTGCATGTATTGGTTGTTTCGGGTATAAAGACATTAACACTTGATCCTGTAATGATTCCACCTGTCAAATCAATAATAGGGACTTCACCCGTTATTTCAGTTGACCCATCCCAAAACGTAATCTGCTCGTTTTGCACATTTATGATTTTCACATAGACTGATGATCCGACTAAAGATCCGTCAACTACCGTAGCCTCTGGGAAATCTGCATCAGTCAATAGTTCACTCAAACCTGTGAATTCTGTAATCTCATACCAGTATGTATCCCCAGCAATAATTTCAGATGAAATGTCGCCATCTGCGGTAGAGTCTTGGATTAGTGATAGATTCATAATCCATAGACTGGTCAAGCTAATTATTAGTAAATAAGTGGTAAATTTTCGTTTCAAATTCAGACCCCATTAATTGCTATGATCAGCGACCAGTCTTGGAATAAATTCTTTTCGTAATTGTAAGTTTGAATAGCGAAAATCAGTCCAATTTACTGGTCGGGGGATCTTCTTCGCTATTGATAAATCTTTCAGTTTCAGGATTCCTGAATTTGTAAAGTTTCTAAACATGTAATGTTAAATTAGTCGAATGACAACAAATGATAATGGGTTTTGTCTCAAGATGGTTAGGTGTAGACCAGCTTCAACCAGGGCTGCAAAAATCTATTACTACAAGCGTCTTAATTAACGCGTTCAGGGCGATTTCTCATAATCTATTTATCATAACTTCCGTTCTTTATTTTCTCGATACTTTAGAACCTCTTCAAGTGGGATTGATAGGGAGCATTTTTTATTACACAAGCATTGCTCGATTTTCCAACAGGGAATTTAGGAGATGCAGTTGGATACAAAACTATTCTGCTTACCGGCTATATCTTTCAAATAATCGCGGTTCCATTTCTCTTATTCGATGATAGGATTAAAAATAGTCCATTGGGGCTAACTTCAATCTTTGCTGCAAATTTAGTATTTATGATTATATACGCCATCGGGACTTCTCAAGAGAGTGGAGCATTGGAGGCTTGGTTGGACAACAGATATCGAGTGATGTCTGACGACGACTCCAATCGTGAAATGTACAAACATTTCCAGGCTAAGGCAGGGTTAATTCATAACGTCATGAGCATTCTCGGATTTGTCTTGGGTGGAGCCATTGCAACGCTATTTTCCCGAAAGGTGGTATTTTCACTCTTCTTACTTCTCTTAATCACAACTTTGGTCATTATTTTGGTAAAATTGCCAACAGATGTAGCACCAGAGGAAAAGATCAGCACCCGAAGTTATTTGAGAAGAATACAAGAGAGCTGTGAGATATTTTTGAAGACTCCGGTCCTCTTAACGTATTTTCTTGGAATTGCTTTCATGTGGGCTGCCAATGCTTCTGTGTGGTACATCTTTTTATTGTTCAAACTCTATCTTGAGTATACAGGATCGGATGCTGGGGCTGGCGGATTGAGAGGAATTGTTTACCTCAGTGGATTATTTTGGCAAATATTGGTTATCCGAGTAATCCACAGATTCAAAAAAGCTTATCTCTGGGTTTTCTTGTCCGCATTTATCAGCAATGTTATCTTTTTTAGCCTAGTCTTGATTTATTACCAAACGGTACCTCCGGGCAAATTTAGTCTTTTCGCAATTGCGGGATTTCTCCTAATCTATCAAATTCCGGTCGCATGGGAAGCATTGCAAGGTACCCTTCAGCAACGCATCAACCTAGATTTAATTCCAGACGAATACAGAAATTCTCTTTATTCGCTCCTGCCAACATTAGCACAACTTTTTGGTGTTCCTTTTGTATTCGCGGCCGGCTGGCTAATTAACGGATATGGTTTTGAGAGTGTCTTCTATTTGTTAATCGTTATTAGTTTAGCTGGCTCATTCCTACTGGGATTAAGTTTCAAGTTTGCAGGTGCCTCACATGAGACCCCTGCTAAGAATTTAATTTAGTTTGTCGCTTGTACTTTAGTGTTTAATCGAAGCGCCGCATTCAACACAGAATGCAGATCCTGTAAGAACAGCTTCTCCGCACGTTGGACAATATTTTGGTGTCGGACGTTGAATAAATTGAGGTTCGGCTGATTTGGCTGGAGCCGCATCCATGCCTTTAGACTTACTTGATTTAGAACTTTTTACGCTAGTTCCAGCTTGTCCAGGTGAATTTACGTTAATCGTAATGCTTGGACTTTGAGTCACTGTTTGAGTTTGCGTAGGACTTTGAGTGACATTTTGGGTTTGGGTTGATGAACCTGCTTGTTGACCGGGACCACCACCCGGCACAACTACATACGGACCAGGTCCAATTCGCTTACTGAGAAAATACAGTCCGATTATTAATACAACTAACAAGACCCCAAAGATTTGACCAAAGCCAAATGTATTCTCCAATCTTAGATTAAAGCTTGCATCATCGTTTCCGACATTCACCACAAGGACATAATTTGAGTCGATGCTCTTATCAGCAAAGTTTCCAGATTCTGAACTCGTGGCCGGCGTTAAATCATATACAGGAGTGTGAACGGTGATTGTAACATCATAACTCAAATCAGAACCTGTTGGATTTTCAAAGATGAAGTAGACTCGCTCGCTCGAGGATACAGACCAAGTAGCAGTGCTAGTTTGCAAGCCACTTGAATACACTTCAGTATTACTCCCTGCAACCCAGTCCGTGTGATCTGAATCGCCAATTACTATAAAAAAACTGACTGCAGAGGTTGCGGACCATTGGACCTCTAGCTCCGCCCCTTCTGTATAAACATCTGAATACTCAAGATAATTAAAACCCTGTAATTGTTCATCATTAAACTGGTTCGAATAGTCCAGAACAGCGATTACGCTGGGTTGATTATCAAAGAAATAAGTGTCAACAGAGCCACTACCTACGGTCATACTTGCCAACGAATAATCAGAGTCGCCTATTAAGATCCCCTCACCTGCCTCTAGGTCATTAGACACAGTTTGCGATCCGCCAAAAGCCGAAGCAATAATCGCAATTAATATCAGGCCAACAATGAACAAGAAGAAGAGAAGTAATCCCGAGCTTTCCCGACGACCATAATAACGTCGACGTCTTCTGCCATAGTAGACACCTCCATCATAGTATCCATCGTCGTAATAAGCTCCTCCATAATAGTAACCTCCATAATATCTTCTTCTGTGTCCGTAGTAATGGCCATGGTAATTCGACCCGTAGTGACTACTGCGTCTATGATTCCGATGCGAGCTCGAGGAAATTCGACTTCTTCCCATACTTATGCTTGAACCCCGACTTCCTCCACTTCTTCGAAAACCGCCTCCACCAAAACTTCGACCTCCACCAAAACTTCGACCTCCACCAAAACTTCGACCTCCACCAAAACTTCCACCGCCTCTTCTCATACAATCACCTAACTAAAGATCCGCTGCAAGAGGCTCATAGATTGTCGCTCTCTGCCAAGACCGTCTAAAACGTCCATCAAGGTGACAACCCCTTTCAAATTTTTCTCGGTGTCTGTAACTGGTAACATGGTGGCTTCTAGCTCCTGCATCATTTCATGAACAGCCTTTAAATCCGTATCTATTCTGATTGGTGGTGGAGAAAACATTATCTCTTCGGCTGTTAGAACCATTGGATCCTTCTCCTCTGCCAAA
>JACZSS010000001.1 GCA_022574115.1 Candidatus Heimdallarchaeota archaeon
GTTTCTAACTTGGTGATTTGAGGTCCAAAAACTTGGTCAATATTAAGGTCGATCTCAGATCGATCGATTCAACGGATAAACAAGCTCAATGATAAACCATTATATTATGTCAAACTGAGCTTAGCAGCCAAAAATGGTCAAATCAATAAAATCAATGGAAAATATTTATACTAATATCGTTATGAAGTTAGTTAATGGGATCGATCGTGATTATCTGTGAAAATTAAGGAATATATGTATCAGGAAATAATTTATGAATACAAGCTCCTCAAAGCCAAGCAATTTAATGTTAGGATGGATGAAACATTTCCGCAGTTTAGTTGGCTACGACGGAGACTAACACGGGGTTTTAGAATTAATCAAGAAATCTACATCAGAGAAGATGCTCGAATCGGACTAAACCGTTTAATCTTGCATGAGATAGGGCACATTTTAGGTTACAACCATACTTGGAAATTTACACTTATGAATCCATCTTGGGTATTCCGTTGGTTGAAGAGGTTTTAGAGTAGAGATCGCTTCCCAGCACCACGTGTTCCAAGATAATCTCCAATCATCTCTTTAATTGTTTTATAATTCTGATTTATCGTCGCTTTTGGCCAAGATAGTCTACAATATTCGCCTACCTCATTTGCAGTGCAGCTCGTTATTTCGCGTACAAAATAAATTATCAATTTATCAACCGTTAATGCAGTCCATTTTATTAAAAAATAAAATTCTTTTGCAAGAAATCTTAAGTCGATTCCTTTCAAACGTAATCGATGTATGGCCTCCGCTAGATCTGAGCCTCCCATACTAACAATAACTGATTGACTGGTATGATTTAATACAATATCAGTAATAAAAATATCAAGAATTCTATCATGTAAATTTCCATTTTCAAACTTATCCTTTATAGATGTCATATAACTTAGATGACAAGTTCGTATAAAAGCAAATAATACAAATTTCTATTTGGCGCCAAATGAATCATATTGCGATTTCACTAAAGCCAATTTTCTAATTTCATGAAAATCTTATGTACAGACTTTCTTACATATTTTCTTTAAGGCTTAAATTATTGCTTATTTATTAAGAGTAATTTGCTGGAGATATCAAATTTTGTCTCAGTGAATCCTGAGGACGCATTTTACGAAGATCGCTCTGTAGGTGGCTAAGAATATTCAGCCGGTAGATTAAAGAATTATCCTTTTTTTTATAAATTCAAAAGAATTAATTGTTATATAATTTCATCGGAAAAATACTAATATTCTTCATTGACTTTGGGTTACGCGTTGCCTTTATATAGTCACCTCGAAATTGATGATTCGCTCAACCGTCGCGGTCGGAGGGATGTAGATCTTACAATTTGGTATTAGCATCAACGGAAGCAGTTATCCACCTATTCTTTGCCTGATTAACTTTAATAGGCCAAACTATCCATTGGTCTTCGTCGGATCGGATCAATTGATTAGTGGTACCCTAAGGATGTTTGCCAAATCTATTTTTTTAATTTTTACTAACTTTACATTCACTTGCAATAATGGAGGTACCATATGTCTAAACCCATTAGGGAACTGATTTCACTTTCAGTCACAGGAATTTTCTATTACACTGAACAAACAATTCGAGGAGTTCATAGTTTAACGTCGAAGCTCTGGAATTCCGCGCAATCAATAACTCTGGCGGACAAGACATTACTTTCCATATTACTTCTGATTACATCTGGATTGGGATATAACGCATTTATGACTAATACTTCCGAGGCAACGCATATTATCAACATGATTTCTGCATCAGATTCACCCGATCCCCAATTGCTCGGGAGCACGGTGTCTATTACCACCTTGGGGTCGGTAGAGCCTTTGGGGTTTAATCTGAAGTATGTTAAGCTGTGGTATCGAAAAACAGGTACTTCCACATGGACCACCATTCAAAACACGTTGTCAAAGTACTCCGGTGATATGGCTACCACTTTCAATATTGTCCCTACGTCAAGTGGGCAGCATGAATATTACGTTATTGGATATGCTAGAACGGATCAATTCCAGACGTTTAGCGATAGGGCCCCCAATAGTGGGTATTACTACTTTACCATCAACGCCAACAGCCCTCCGTCGGTGTCAAATGTGAATCCAACGGGTCAGGCTCAGGTACCTGGAACAACAGTAACAATTACTGCCACAGTGACTGATGTGGATAACAATCTGGATTATGCACAGAATAAATATCGATACAAGGACTGTGAAGGATTGCCCGCCAATATTTGCTCGCAGGTATCTTTTTCAACTTGGTTCACACCTACCATGAGTGGGTCAGGAAGCACCAAAACTGGCACTATCCCCAGTTCCATTGCAGCCTACGGGAGTGTGGTTGAACACAAAGTCTGGGCTATAGATACCATGGGTGCTACTGCTGAAAGTTCAGTCTATACCTATACCTACTCAATTGACAACATCAATCCCTATGAAATTTCACTCGAGGTTCCGCAGGTCCCAGACACGGGTACATTTAAGACGCATGATGCCAGCAACCTCATCAAAGCGGTAGTTGCTGATGCTCATTCTGGGCTTCAAGTAAGCCTCCTTAAATTTGATTATGAATATAATTCTGGGGGAGGCTGGACCAGCCTCACCACCGTCTTCGCTGATTCATACTCCGGTTCAAGCGGGTCATATACCTACTACTACGATTTGGCCACTGTTAACTGGAACTGGGATTATCGATTTCGGGTAGATATCACTGACCTCTCATTTAATCAGTGGGATGGGCCTTGGGACTACGTTTACGTCACACAAGATTACACCAATCCCGTTATCGGCACTCCTTATCTCTCCGGTGACCTTTGGGATGATTCTCAATCTGACTGGAGGATCCAAGTCGATGATTATGAAACTGGAATGGACTGGGTGGAGCTGTATGTTAGCCTAGATGGAGGTGCATTCTCGCTGGTGGGTACTATGGCCCAATTGACTGGCGGACAGGGTGGAGGTATCTTTAGAGGGTATCTACCAGCCTATAATGCGGGTCAAAGTGTAAAAATTTACGTTGTTGGACGTGATGCTAGTGGAAACTCAGTGACATCTGGGGAATCCAGCCTGCATACAGTTGAAGACCATACTCCCCCAGTGATCTCCGGTTTTGATGTTTGGGATATTGATGAACCACTTCGTCAAGGTGATACCTTGACTCGTTTCTCTGTTACCATCACGGATTATACTGGAACCTCAGGTACCGGCAAGAGAGAAATATGGTATAAAGCATCTTCTGATAATGGACAGACTTACGGTTCATGGATTTTACTTGACGATGATTTAACAGTTACAGCCACGCAAGACCTTTATGTGGGCGAGGTCAGCAATCCACCTTGGGTCTATGGAAACGTCTACAAATTCAGAGTTCATGCTCAGGACAGTACCATCTACTTATCAAATACCAACTGGGATGACCCTGCGTCGTACACCGCAAGTGATGCAGTAGCACCAACTATTGATACCAATTCGATCATTATTAACCCTGATCCGGTTCTCCAAAGCCACATCATCACAGTGACTATTACGGTGACGGATGCGGAATCTGGAGTAGCTACAGTTGAAGTGGGAAGGTGCTCAATTGCAGACTATACTCATGTACCCGATTGTGACGTATGGGATGAATATACAGCCTCAAACATGACTAACATAGGTGGAAATCAATGGCAGGGGACATTTACCGCATCTGGCCAGATTGGCTGGTGGCAGCACATTGGTATCCGCGCGGTCGATGTCGAAGGCAATGTCAATGATAATATTGGCCTGCACACTAAACGAGAGGTTTTCGATGGTGTAGCACCTCTGGTATCCGACAATCTTGCTTTAATTCCAGAATTTAACAACCGAGATCCAGTCACCATTGATTTTAATATCTTGGACATAAATTCAAATGTATCTGACCAGACGGTCTTTAAGTACAGAATTTTTAATCCCTGGATGCCAAATCCCCAGCAATGGTCTAATTGGGTTGCAGTGTCAAATGTAGTTACGGTTGAGCAGTCAAATATTGACTGGAGCTATCAGTTCCCCGTCTACGCTTATTCTGTGACAGTTGAGTTTGAGATGTGGGCACCTGATACTAAGGGTAACATGGATATCTATACAGGCAGCTTCCAAATTACGACAGATCGCAAACCACCTGTACTGCGAGATATAAGCTTCCCTGAGGGTAACCCCAACAATGCCTTTGAAGCGGGCTTAAGTTTTCTTATTGAAGATAATGGTACTGGCTTGGATTACGGAATCTTCTCCTATGGCGTGTGGACAGAGGGAGGTCTGTGGCAAGAACCCTACTGGTCTGAGTTGCCACTAACCTCTTCGTCAACTTTCATTCCCGGTAAATGGATTGATGGTGTGGCGTGGTACAACCGGACTTTCGATGATTCACAGGCGACTGTAGAAGTTATTCCTGGCTATACAGGATACCTTCAGTGGACTGTTCCCGCCTCTATTGGCTTAATTCCGAGATTATTCTACGATGCTTTAAACTCTTCTCGTCGAATTTTATATTACAAACTCTATCTCTGGGACAATTCTGGCAATCAAGTAACTAATACCGGACAGGCGAACATTGTAGACCTTCTCCCTCCAACTTTACTCACCGATGATCGCAGTGACTCCCTTCCCACCGATACCGAACTATTTCTCTCTTTTGATGATCAGGTCAATGGGCAGGACCAGATTACACTTTATAATACAGCATACGCCAGTGGTGTAAGTCTTACTGTTGATATAGGTCAGCCAGGAAATAATCGCTTGGTCGCCATCTATGCCGGTTGGGAAGGAACTTCTAATCCATTTTTGAGTGGCGTCACGATTGATGGGATTGAAGCCAAGTTACTAGCGTGGGCTCATAATTCTGAGGGTGGAGAAAGCCAATTGGAGATGTATATACTCACTGAATCAGCGTTGAAATTACTCTCTAGCGATGTAGATATTACCATCCATGGTGTATCTAGCACTTGGGGTATTTCTGTTTTGGTATTTTATGGTGTTGAGGATTCGACCACACCCTTTGATCTTCAGATTGATGAGTCATCTATTGGGGAAAGCGAGGTAGATCCACGGCCAATAGATATTCCAACAAACGGACTGGTTATTTTTGGTGCGAATCATGGTAATACTGCATCTTGGAGTGATGCCAACTGGGATACCAACCCCACGGAGGCTACTGATGATGGGCTAGCTCCCGAAATCGAGTTGACTGAGACCACTGACTTTGTGATAACCTCCACAGCAATATTAGGTAGTGCTTACTGGATTTCAAATACAGGTGATCAATATAATCGCCAGTTCAGAGCTCACTCACCCTCCTTTAATCGAGCTACTGGGATAATTGCAACTTTCAGACCAGCTGTTAGCTCGATTCTGGATTACTCAGAGAATAAATATGAACTGGATATTCATGGAACTCCAACCTTTGTCACCAGCGATAATCACTTGGGCATGGAATTTAGCCAAAATGAATACCTTGAGCTCAATGTCACAGCTAGACTAAACGACCTGAACTCATATACATTGATGTTTGATGCCAAGTTCGGTAACTTAGTCGATGTTGGAAACTACGACCATTTCTTTGACTTATATGACGGAATAAACACCGCTATTCGAGGTTACGTGTATGAACTCACAGGTAATTACTACATGTATTTCTATCTACAGAATGATGGTGGCACACAATTAACCTTAAGCTACTCCACGACTGAAGGACTCACTGAGCACAACGACGGGATATTTCACAATTTTGCGTTTGTGTACGATTACCAATTTCCAGGGTTATCTTCCCTCACATTATTTATTGACGGTGTTGCGGTCGATACCGTAACCACAACTTTAGATATCAAGCCTCGAAGTAATCCAAATCAATTACTAATCGGCCGTGACCACGAGGATACGTTTGATGGTGTGATGGATAACTTTCTCTTTGCTTCTCGCGCCTTCAGTCGATCTGAGATTGCAGAAATATCATCAGGGGGTTATGAACCTCATCTTAAATTAGATAATACTCAAGACATCATTCTTCGCTCCCTCATCGATTACCGTTCAGCTGAATATCACACACTTGGTATTGACTGGGGCGGAACAAAGATGCAATCATGGAATATGCAGTACTCTATTAATGGGGGAGCATTCCAATCAGCTGGAGGTAGCATTGTTACAATCGCTGGTGGTGCCGGATCTGAATACGTTCAGCTAGAAGCGAATATAGGCATATATCCCTATAATACAGAAATATCGTATTATTGGATCGGTTCCGATGCGTCAAACTCAATCAATTATGATATTATCACAGTATGGGTCAATGATCGTATCGCCCCTTTCATTGATGGTAATTGGAATTTGATCAACAATCGACAAGATATCGGATACCAGTGGCAGTGGAATACCGGGGCCTGGGAGGGATTTGATTATTCTGTCAATACAGTCACCAAAGGAGTTGATAACGGCGCCATCTGGTTTACCTCGAACTCCGCAGCTCCTCAAGGTGGGATCGCTACCACCAACTGGGGTGGTTCAACGGTATACTGGGAAGAAATCATCGATTATTCGTATTATACAACAGCATATGTGACGGCAAAAGCAAGCCAATCCTCGAATCTGTTCTGGTATCTAGCCCATGAAATTGACGGTTATGAAAACCCGCACACGCTTGCTCTTACGGCAGAATACCAAACCTTTGAGGTAGATATATCATCCACTACATCCGATATTGACGGGACGACGATGATGTTCTATGCATCTTCGTTGTCGGTGACGTACACCATTGATTCAATGATTTTCCTCCATGAAAGATCTCAAGGCGATATCACATACTTTGATTTAACAATTGATGATTTAGACTCAGGCATAAAAGATGTTTCACTTCAGTATCAGGTTAATTATGACGGGAATTGGTTAGATGGTGGTGTTGCCAAAGGAGTGTCCGACGACTTGGTAGCTTATTATCCGCTGGATGACTCGTATGACTACAGTGGCAATGAAAATCATGCTACCAATATGGGCGTTACGTTTAGTGCCGGCAAAGTTGATAATGCGGGATACTTTGTTGATTCCGAAGGTGATTACCTTAGTCTAAATGCCACGGCGATGCCTGATTGGACATCTGATTTTTCAATTGCCTTCTGGATGTATCCCAATGGTCTGCCGGTGTCATATAACCATCTTTGGAATATTAGAGATAGCGTGAACGGTAATTGGATGCATTTAACTCTGCTTACGAGCGGTAAGATTGAAATGGGCATTAGGGATGATGTAGGTTTCACTTCATGGGCCACATCAACAACTTTGATTGTGCCTGATACCTGGACTTATGTCACGTATACCTGGGATGCGTCTGAAACAACTCGTAGAATTTACCTGGATTCCGTTTGGGACGTGACTCATCAACATGTCGGTTCTTATTCTAATACCGCCAATCAAGCTCAAATTGGTGCGTACAACAGTATTCACAACTTTAACGGAATGATTGATGAGGCTAGAATATACAGTCGTGTAATCTCCCAAGAGGCAATTAACCAGAACTATGCTGTCAGACCTGATTTGTATACGTTCTCCATTCCCACCCAAAACGATGGGGATTGGGTCACGTTTATTGCCTCAGCCGAAGACAACGATGGGAATATTGCAGAAATATCTCATGAGTACCAGTTCGGAGACCAATCGGCACCTGACATTGCGGCTACAATCCAACAGACTAAAATTGGTGAAGCCGGATCATTTGCTACCGATGGAAATTCAACCTTTGTCTCATTTGACAAATTCTACGCCAATCCGGTTGTCATTGTACAAGGTGTCACATTAAATGGTGTTTATCGGTCAGGCGGACCGTTATCGCAATCCGTCTTGATTCATAATACCTCCAGTTCAGGCTTCTGGGCTTCACAAGTCGAAGATGATTATGTCATTGATGGAGTTGATACAGACGGCTATCTGAATTACACAACCGTAAATTATTTTGTCATCGAGGCTGGTACGTACCGAATCGGTGATTTGCTAGTTGAGGCTGGTACCATGAATACCACTGGTACGATTGCAAGCTATAATTTTCTCAATTCATTTACCACAGCTCCTGCTGTCTTTGGATCACTGCAACACTTTAATGTCTCGCTGATAAATGCAATCGAGCGACCGCATAGTAGGTTTGATGCAGTGACAGCTATTGGTTTCAGTCATTTTGCCGAAAAGGTGACCGGCACCGTTGCTGAAACTTATGTCATGGGATATATCGCAGTCGAAATCGGACTCGATACCACCACTGGTCTTGAGGTCGCTAATGTTTCTTCATTAGTTGGTGATGTGTTTGTGACATACAATTTTAGTCATGTGTACACCCAGGCTCCCATTGTCATCTCGCATATGTCTGATGAAACCGACTTAGCTGCGGCAATCTCTGCGGTGAGAAATATTACAGCTAGCTCTTTCGAGATTGCATCGGAGGAAACTAATAATCTGGATGGGTTCCATTCTGCTGAACTACTACCCTATCTGGTATTACCACGAGGTGACATTCTAGCCACGCTGGTTCAAAATCAAGATACCGTAATTCAAGCCACAGTTACCGACGAGTCCGCAATTACCTCCATTACACTGAGATACTCAACCAATGGTGGAAGTTCGTGGACAACAGTTGTGATGAATGAGACCTCATTCTCATTTTACACTGCCACTTTACCATACACATCACTTGATGTGGATATAGAAATTACCGCAATAGACGACTTAGGTAATACACAGACTTACGTCCTAACCTACAGGGGGATTTAATCATGACAATACCAATCTCATTTAAACAAGAAATCAAATTTGCTCGACTCGACAATACTGCAACTATTTATCCAGAAACCAACACCGGTCATCATCAATATGTTCCATGGAATAATAGATCGGTTTTGCAATTCGTACCCGAATGGTTGGTCGTCCACTTATTGATTCGGCCGATTGTATGGATCCTCGCCCCCGTATTGATGGTGCTGACAAAATACAATCTGAGCGAATTATTCCTCGGTTGGTTAAGACGTATAGAGACCGAATTGGACCAGACCTTCAATTATCCCCGAAGACATACCGTGTTATGGCTGATGATGTGCATCCCACGTATCCTCTTAACTTTTGGACTTATTTGCTTCGAATTACTTTTATCATTCAGATATACGATTGTGGGTACCAAAAACGCAGTATCGACTACGGTGATCACCAAGCATGAGATAGCTGTATCCAAATTTGATGGTCAACTTATGCACAAACGAATACGCAATTTCTCTCTGTATAGTATATTGACTTTCATGTTCGTCTTGCTGATATTTCAAGCACAATCACAATCTGTTTCCCCAGTCGTCGTGGAGGATCATCAGTACTTCATCAACGAGCAATTCGGTGCAGAAAGAGATCTATCCTATTGGGATGGCGAATGGACTCAAACTTCATACACTGCAACTGTCACTTCGTCCGGTGCAAGTCTATCATTCTCACTGGCTAGTTGGAATCCCCAACAACCGCTATATTTCAAGATGAAGAGTTCTGGGGGAAATGCCAAATTTATCTCCTCTCAAGGGATGACATTAGCCTCATTTTCTGGTAGTACTGGCTTGCTTGATGTTACTGATAATTTTGTGGGATACCGTCAAGCAGTCTACAGTCAGGCACTTGATTTGTCGCAAGAATCCTATATTCCCGAATTACCCGTTATGATTACTATCAGTACTGGCACGTACTCGTATATCCAACTGTGGTCAGATGTTGATTACTCATTACTCAAAGATAGCACCTTTGACATGGATTTGGCGGTGACTGATCGAAATTATGCGGGCACTACACTTCATGATTTACCTATTGATGTTGGCGTTGGTACTAGCTTTGCCTCACTGATCAATCCCAATGCTCGAGCTCACAAACTCTTCGATTTCAATTTGGGTACAGTTACAGGTATTGACGCTCAAACAGCTACAGCAGCCGCAGGACAGGAAATTACCCTTCCCAATACGCCTAAGCTCACACTTGAAATGAGTGCGGCTTTATCTTACAAAGGAGCACTCAACATCAATGAGAGTGGACGTTCGGACGTCTATTACCGCCTCTCCTTCCTCACCAATGGATATCCGGTGGTCTCACCCGAAAGTGCAATAACCGGTTGGACACGGGTAACCAGTACTTCACATTCCGAGTTTTTAGGGATTAAGCACGGTATATCCTTCGATGCAGCTTCCTTGGACATATCTAAACTTGCAGGACTTAGCGGTAGATTTGCGATTGAAGTTCGTGCTGACTGGCAAGTCAATTTGCCCGAACTCCTGCCCTATGCCAACGTCTACTTTGTGCTCTTGGAAATGAATGTTTTGGGTGGCGTGTATGATCAGCCCAGACACTACAACAATCCTGTCCTTTTCGGATATGATTACGCACGGGTTAATGACGCAGATGTTGAATTCTGGTTTCCTGATGCAATTACTCAAGACTTGGGAAGTGCACGTCCCGTGCTCCGTGCAACAGGAGAGGGTGATATTGCAACTTATATGGTAGATTCGGCACAATTGCTTTTACAAAACGATTTTACTGATGGGTATTATTACCAGGATTTCATAGAAGATGCGGCCACACCATTCAATACCTGGTATCACAAAGATGACGGTCTTATCTATCTTGATCCCACCAATACGATTCATCCACTTTCTCGCCTCATCTTTGACGGGGTTGACCGAAGATCGTTGCAAGAAGGGTTGAGTTCGACGATTGATACCCGAATGTGGGACAGGAATGTGTATCTCTATTCTATGGATGTGCGAGCAGATCAGGATGTTTATGACTTGGATATGGGATTTGGTATCGGCTCTACATCAGCTGGAGAACACTATTCGGTAAGAGTGGTGGATGATCGATCATCCGATGTGGCAGTGGGTACCTACGATACACATATCGAGATCTGGCAACATAATTTGTCTAACGGCCAATGGTCTGCTGACTTGAAACATTCATTTACCTTTGACAAACAACCCACTTTTCAAGGCGAGCAATTATTATTTGATTTATCTGCTCCCATGCGTCTCCACGTATTGGACAATGGGTTAACCTATGAAATCTGGCTGGCACAGAATGGGCAATTAAACTTTGCCACTTCCTTCACCCCGAGTCCTCGACCATCATGGTTTGGATCACGGGATGAGTTGCTTCTGGTTGGTGAGTACGGTGAAATCTCCCAAATTCAAGTTAGCACTGTCGATCAAACTCAATTATCCTCGTTGTATGTGATGGCGGAGAATCCAAGTGATGCTAATATTGTCTTAACTGCAACAATTGATACGCCTGGATTTGGTGTGCAAATGGTAGGGTCCGAGTTAATCCCCGCAGGAAGTCCACTCGATGTCTATACCATTACTGTTAATCCGTCCGTCTCTTGGCATATGATCGATCGGTTGATTTTTAGCAAAAGTGCTGGAACCGATGGCAAACCATTGGTGCTTCACACTTACAACTTTGGGGGAACCGCGATGCCGGGTTTCTCCCAGAAGTTAGCCTATCATTATAATATTGCTCCTGACGTGTTCACCGATTTCTCCGATGGAAATGAGAAAATTTATTCAGATACCAGATCACCGATGGTCGACTATGGGTATGAGGTCTTCTCAGATCCTGGATTTGAATCCGCTGCTGCGACGAATGATTGGGCAGTAGCCCCTTGGGGTGGACCATACGACCCCACGCATACTTCAGGCACAGTTGGTGTTTCATCGCAGATTGTTCGCAGCTATTCACGAAGCGAGGATTTTCGAACTGAAGGTTTTGGTGCTATTGAACTGAAGGCCACCAATTTTGGTGACATAATCGCTGAAGTTCCCTTAGATCTCACTGAATTTGGTACCAATCAATATATCAAACAGATTGCATTCTCGTACAAAGCGATGGATTTTGTCTCTGCTGGCAGCGGGGAATCCGATTACCTGCAAATCTTCTTGGTGCACAAAAGCAGCGGAACTACTATTGATCAGGCATACCAGTATGTGGGACTGGATTCCGACTGGGATCGTTTGGAGGCAGTCGATTTCATGACTTCCTTGGATGCTTTTGGGACTTCTACCGGCCCTTTGGTCCAAAATGTCTGGCAAGAGGTGTATATTGATATTAGTGGTGCAATGTCCACTCCGGCCTTGCGCGACAACAAGTGGTTCCTTCGATTTGCAGTACGACACGGATCTGGTGTTGATCGGGATATTGAGCGGTGGAATTGGAATGGAGTAGATAAAGATCCCAAACTATTCCTTGACAATTTCAAGGCTTTTGATGTACCCGCAGATCCATTGGTGGTTTCTATTGATGCATTCCTGTTAGCAGGTCCGAATCGGATTGAACTATCGGGTCTCCCCACCTTCAAATCTATCACCAATGGGATAACTCCTGCAACTTTTAGAATCGCTCTGAGGAAACTTGATGTGACCCTACTCAATCCCAAAGCTTTCATTGTGGGAAATGCGATCGAGCTACAAACCCATGACAATAATAACGACGAGTCGGTTAGATTTGGTACGTCCTTTGAGCTGAGTGAAACTGGACGATACGAAATCAGTGTATTTTATGATCTTGAGAGTGATCAGTCTGATATTTATTACGAATTGTACGAATTATTCAACGTGGCACCTCGATCCACCTATAGTGGCTGGGATTATGAAAATGACGGAACCGGTACGTCGCCACTGTATTCGGATTTTGGGAATGATGGGTCTCAGAACCTGTATTCGAGCGATGCCTTCTCAGAACTAATATCCTATGAGAAGAATGTATTTTCCAACCTATATGGTCCCATGTTGGGTAATTTTCAACAAGATGGGGTATGGCAGCTGAGCACATCAAACACTACAGTTGGGACTTCTACTTTACAGAATTGGGGATATCAACCTCCTGTTAGTTCCCCAGATCCAACTCTTGTGTTGTGGGATGGATCGATCGCATCAATCGACTTCACTTTTAAGGGAAGTGTTTCCTTGGTCAACGGAGATTTGTTCTTCGATATTGCTGGTGGAACGAGTGCAGGTTTTGGTTGGAATACTGTGCAAATAGACGCTGACCTCTATACGCGGCTTGTCATAACTTTACATGCCAATGTAGCGGATCTCGAGTTCCAGCAGATACGCGATGGTTCTGAAACTGTGTTATTAGATCTAACAGGTACACATACTATTGACACCGTCTACGAAACCTTCACCTACGACCTGTCTTCGGACCCCGATTGGACAGGTTTAATCACCGGCTTTCAAATGATGTTTGATGAAGTCGCTGGAAATGGCCGTGTGGACAAAAATGATGAAATATGGGTCAGTGCACTTTACCTGGAACAAACTACTCCCCCTCAACCTCCCAGCAATCAGACCGCTGGCTTCTTGAATTGGGAGTTTGAAAATTTAGATGACCTCGACGGCTTTACTTTGGGTGCAACTGGCAATGCCAATTGGACACAAGTAGGGGGCCAAATGAAAATTTCTGGTTTAAATTCAGCAATATACTATACGAACTCATTCTCCACCGGGTTGGACCTTGATCTCTATAGTGATTATGCGGTGAGAATTTATTCCTCCGATGCATCAGCTCAATTTAAACTAGCTTTTCAAACAGCATCCACCACATATTATCGTACTTATTTGATTCAAAACGCCAATGTATGGGAAACGGGGATTGTAGATCTACTTGGCGCCACTGGAATAACCACAAGCATCTCAATTATCGTCGATGAAGATGATGGAACAGTTGATGGTGACGAAACTTATTACATTGAATTTATCCGTATGCTAGTAACTGATATCCATCCTGACTTGTCAAGATGGGGCATTTCTGGTACTACCAACAGCACGGGCACCAATGTGGGACTCGCCGCGGTCTCCAATACTCTGTATTGGTATGCTAATGGTGTAACCGGTGACAGTATCAACTCCTATCTCCTACCTGTAATGGATTCTTCGAACTTTATGTTTTCAGTTGACAATATTGGCTGGTATGCCACCAGTTCGGATCGTGTCAGTGCTTTTCTGTCCATCTATTCGGATGGTACACTTCTTGCTGAATTTGGTATCGTCGATGGTTGGTCGTCCGCAGAGCGCTATGAGATTCTTACCACCTTTGCAGGATCGTATTCAGGAACTTCATCAATTGCCCCTCTATCAGTTTCTGATCGTTATCTGAAGATCTACACAGTTGATGATATAATGGTCATTGAGGCATTTATAGATGGTAAAATCGTGCAATTCAATTCTACCTCACTTCTTGCTCCGACTCACATGAAAGTTAGGTTTGAAGCACTTACTGGTACTTCGACTGGCTCATATGCCACATCTTCCAACTTCCAAATTGGAAAAATTCAATTTAATCTAGGCAATACTACAGTGGCTAACGTAAAGGTCGTCAGTGATGGCCTGAGTCTCACCACATTTTTCGGCGGTAATTATCAGCTAAATCTAGCATCTTACAGTGTTGATGCAGATATCACCCCATTCTTCGATATGTACATTCCAAAAATGATTGGCGGTAGTTGGTGGATCAATTTTGTATCGGAAGGGTTTAACTTCACTGAAGAACTACATATCGGTCATAATCGTCTCAATCTTCAAGTATTTATTAGTACAACCAGTAAAATCATCGATTTGATTGAGATTTACTCACCATCGCAGTACACATCACTTACTTCTGAAGGTTCTCAAATTACCATTGGAAACCTGCAAATATATACAATTGATGGTGCCACCTTTACATGGAGTGGAATGTATGACAAGTACTCCGTGGTCTATACCATCAATGGTGGTGTGCAATTTGAATCCGACGAAGGTGTGGGAATTGACATACGTATTGCCTTTGACCTCACCAGCTCCACCTGGGATACTTCGGCTTTTGAATTCTGGGAAGCTGGTATTTCGGGTATGACTGGAGTTGATGTGGAGATAGTTGGGAACTATGGTGCCGGCACCTATTCATGGGGGACATTCGACAACACATCCTCCTTTCTAAGAGGAAATTCACTTAATGTAGTAGGAACTCAAATTCTTGATCAAATAGAATTTAGAATTTCCCGAACATCATCCGATAGCTCTTTTTATCTGTCCAATTTTGGAATTTATACCATTCCAGGTATTTCGTTGGCTACAGGAGTAATGGGAGACAATCCCTCCGAGGCTCCAATAATCTCCCCCAAAGACAATCTATATGCCAAAAGTGGGTCATTGGAAATATTTACAGTTTCTAGTTCACTCAACTTTGTCATGTTTGACAATTTTGAGATGGGAGCATCCAGATTTGCCGAGATTAGTTATTCATCACCGAGAAATACGAATCCGACTGGTACTTCATTTTCCTTGTTTACCGATTACGATGGCGTGATCAAATCACTTGATCTTAATGTCAACTATGATACACTACGAAGATCCTTTGACAAATTAGTTACTCCTGGTACAACACAAGAGGCTTGGTTGCGTGTCTCAGGCGAACTCGACATCACCGTGCGACACGTTAAATTCTACACGATCAATGGCTGGGAATTCTTAGCTTCGAATTTGGCAACCTCAATGCTTAATTCCAATTCACTTGCTTATTTGGGCGGAGTTGACACTCGGGTTGATGTGTATGACCGGTTCTTGAAAGGTAAACTTGGGCTACTTGATTTGATCCAGTATGTCAATCAATTCAACCCTAATTACAATCCAGATCTACTGCGACCACCAACTTCGAATTACGTACACTATGAATTTGAGGAAGATGCGGAGAATTTTGTCTCCCCCAATGCCACAACTGTGGCCAATTCGATTCTAACCATTACAACTGCGGATCCCTATAATAGTCCGTTGAAAGTGGCTAAATTCGGTACATCCGCATTCCATGGTAATTATTTACTAGTACGCATGAGAACTACAGGTGGAGCCGCTTATCTGGACAATATAGCAAATGATTACACTACGAATAATATTTATTGGGAATCATCTTTCCAGTCCTTTGCAATTACTACTACTTGGAAGACTTACTCCCTTGATTTATCACAATCACCGGTTGATGCTTCTATGTCATGGCATGAGGCATCCAATTTGGTGATGCATTTCAGCTCCTACACCAGCTTACCGGCGTATGGACTGGAATTCCAATTTATATCGATTACCGATCACGGATCCATTGCTTTACGTTACATGGGTGATGCATTAAAAGACACAATGGACGCGGACCACGTCAATACACTGTATTCCACCTCTGGAGACTATGCTAGATTCACCGCAGACGGAACATCGATCATTATACGTGCTCACTTCAAAACTCCGTTGGACTCCACTCTAACTGATGATTATGCAAAATTACTCATCACCATTCAAGGATCAGCCAATACTTTGGGAGCTGGATTGATATATAGTGATGGTGTGCAATCATCAGTTATTGGTGAAATCGGACCCGAAATTTCGGTGTTCTCGGTTGATGTAGGTGTCGGCAACGATGAAGATCCAAGCTTCTACATCATCTCACCATCCGGTGATCCATGGGACGAGGGTGTTTATTTTGACATCATTGCTCTTGAATATCTTCCTGCCGATCGTTCATGGCTTACTGCTTCTGACATTACCAATGCATGGAGTTCCGGAAATGACAAGACCCAACCAGGAGTAGTAGATACCACATGGGCGAGGTTTAATGCGATTGGAGGATCTCCAGAACTGGTGATCAGATCTCCTATCTCTCCGACTGAATTACAAGAATTCAACTTCTTAAGCTTTGACTACGAGTTATCATCTTCACTTCCTGAGGTTCAACTCAGCATCATGGACAAAGTTGATGAGAGCTTTGTGCGTGTGGTGGTTTTGAACGAGCTATCCGCTTCAAGCACGGGTAGTATTTACGTAGATTTGCGTAATCATTACTTCAGATCCAATCCCACCATCGCAATTACCACGAAGGATGGTTCTCCAATCGCCGCCGGACAATTCCTGAAACTAGCCAACATTCAACTTTCAAATGGCTTGGCCTATTCACCACTGCAGGGTATCAAGAGTATCAGCAACCCATCGTACGAGAATAAATTGGCAGCTTTGGACGGTGTAACATCTATTACGACTGCTAAAATTAGCGTCGATGATGCAACACGATACGACCAACTGTACCTTGAATTCACTCCTTCAGAACCCTTGGAACTTAATCCGATTATTACCACTTATGACAAATATGGAAAAACCGCAGTGATCAATTACGATCTCTTGGTTACGGGTCCGTACAAAGCAATCTACAACGCCGAAAAAATTCCCTTGATGCTGACTCTTCAAGACCCCGTATGGAATGATGCCGAATTCTTCACACTCACATTCCAGTCGAATCAATTCATGAATGGAGTTACACTGACTATACATGCGTTAAGCTTAATACACAAGGATCATCATGATTATCGAATCACAGATCTTGATCCTGGTTTCCTAACTGGTTCCTTCCAAGAATCCATCACCAACCCATTTGCATCAGCAGTTACCGCACCAGTTGGAAGAGATTCTGACAGCGCTTTACTGCTCAGAACTGATGGTACAGATGGTTATGTTGGCACGAACACCGACTACTTGCCTTTTGACAAATATTACCTGAGTTTGTACTATCAAAACGTGGATACCGTAAGTGCTGAATCTCTTACCTTAAATTGGCATGATGGAACCAATCTACAAACCCGTAATCTGAACTTGGCTGATGCTGATGATAGGTATGTTAAGTTCATTGAAATTATTGATCTGGGTGCCCATTATGATCTAGGTGGATTGACTAGCACCTCATTATCACTTACGTTTAATGATACAGACGGGGTACAATCCACGATTTATATTTATGACATGCATTTAGTTCCCTTTGATGATTTCAACTCAGTTGGAGCTGATTATTCGACTCCTGTTGTGGACCAATGGCATTTTGAAAGTGCCTCCGACACAGAAGGTTGGGTTGCGGAGAACTTCGCGGCGATCTCTCAAGTAGATAATCATTTACTGCTTTCAAATACGGGATCTGATAATTATGCAAAAGCTACAAATTACTTGGGAACAACCTATACTTCCAGCGATGTATCAACCATTCAGGCATTAGTTAGTGCGTCAGGTACAGTCGATGTCACGCTACGAACTGAGTTGGCCGGTAACTTCGCCGACTACGGGTCTCCCTTACCCGTAAGCGTTGGCACATCTTTGATGCTATTAACCTTGGTAGTCACGACTGATTTTGATGAGGTATTGGTGCAGGAATATGCTGATGTGGGAGCTGAAGATATTCAGATTTACTGGGTGAAATTATTGGCACCAAGTGATCCAGCAACACCCGAATCCTTAGGACTGGAAAACTCGCCACTGTTCGATGCAATAGTCACGCCTAACAGCGGAGGTTTAGTGCTTGATATGCAGGAATTCTCCAATTCCACCTCCTTGGTCAAAATTACCTTTGATGCTTATGACTTCAAGGTATGGTATACCTTCAATGGGGATGCTACCAACTACTTACTACTCGATAGATGGTATCCGGGCATGGCGTATCGGGTCAACTTTATTGGTGAGCCGAGTCGAACGCTGATCGGAGTATGGGAATCCTCTGCGCCTGTTTATGACAAGACGTTATTTAGAAGTGTACCACTAGGACTCGATCCCACACAGAAAAACTTCCTGGCTGATAAACACAATCAGTTCGGAGAAAAACCCATTATCCACGACATTTTGTTGGAAAACTCGGGAATTAGATCCGGTGTTCAAGCATTCGGTTTCTGGGAACTTGGAAAGGGACGAGCATACCATCTATCAGCTGGTCATGATGACATACTGCAATTGGTCAATGGCTACGGCGATCTGTTAATTACCCGGGATTATAATTTAGAATTCACATATGAACTCGTGTCGGGACAAATCGATCTCGTTGCAGCTGGGGTTAATATTACTATCACCGCCACATCTCTGTCTGTCAATGGACAGATATACAATTTTGGCGTCAGCACACTGACCGGTACTGTGTTTATTGACAAATATGGGTCCAATGTCATCGTCTATTTCAATGGTAAAGCTATTATCGACTGGGATGTGTCAGGCTCTACCTCAGGTATGGGTGATTCATCCGTAACCTTCTCAGGTCTAGGTGAATATTACCTTGACAACGTAAAGACCTCTTGGAAAGTTTCAAGAATCAGTTCTTCCTCAGCTATCGTGCTTGAGGGACCAGCATTTGTGTTTAAAGATGAAAAATTGTTGGAACTTAAGGACTCTACCAACTTTGCCATAAGTGTCCAGCAAGGTCAATTAGAATTCTTTACCAGCGATTCACAGGATCCAGTGAAAATAATCGACGGAACCCAGGAATACAGAACTTATGATTATTTATTTGATACGACCTCTATCCCTGCCAGAGAATTCATTTTCCGACACGACCCAGCGACTGGGGGAACACAGACCTACTTCAAGGGATACGTGGTGCAAAAAAGTATCTTCTCAAGGTCATTTATCAGACAAATGGTTGATGATGAAGGCTCAAGTATTTGGGAGGGAAGAGACCAATTCACCGTTTCTGATAAATCGACTCTGAGCTACAGTGGTGCTACTGAATCTATTGGTCGATACCTGTCACCCATCTCATCAGCGGGATATAGTCAATTAACTTATTCCGTAGCAGATATGCAAACTGGAACAGGAGAGCCGCTGGCTGATAACTTACTTGAGGTACACTTCTTGATCGAGGGTGAGAACAAGAGACAAGAGAAGCTCAAGCTTCATTTATCTGAAAACGCTACTCATTATGATTTTATTGAACTACGCTACGAAAGATACGAGGATTCGGGTAGTTACTACATTAGTTCAACCCAAAAAGGGTTTGATTATGCCTATAGTGGGGTAACTATATTCTTAACATTTGGCTCAACTGCTTCCACCTCGACTTACGAGTATACGACAGCTCTAAATACTCAAATTACCAATAGAAATTCCATCTACTTTGGCAGTGATGGGGCGGCCAAGCTTGCACTGGCCGACATGTCAAATGGCTATTCTGATCGAAATCAAGTTATCAACTGGTATCCCCCAACGTACATGGAACAAGGATATGACTGGAGAGGAGAGCATACACTGCGTGTCTTTACAGTAAATAACTGGTATTATGTGTACTTGGATGACGAATTCCTCTCGGTCGATGTACCTGCTGATACTATTTTATCCTTCGCAAGAGGTGTATCGGATTGGACTTCCCTAAGTCTTGAAATGACTCAAGGTATACTTGTGGATCTGTATAAACTGCAGGAAGGATCGACGTTAGATTCAACGGGATTTAAAACAGGACCAGTCGTGGACGACGAATACCTCAGTGTGGGTGAGGAGTTGCATATTCTTCCCGGAAAGTATCGGGATTTACAAACCAATGGTGATGATTGGTTTGGATTACCCAAGCTATATACGGAATCAGGTTTTGATCTTGCAGATCTGAATTCTGTCGAATTGGTTGTAAGACCTAATCCAGGAGCTACAATGTTTGTGAGTTTTTCACTGCAGGACGGAACTGAGGCTGGAACATCCCCAACCGGTCGGGAATATTGGTACAAGGATACTGGGTTACGCATTAACCCCGACGGGTCGATTTACACCGTTGATTATTGGTGTGATGGCCCTCCCTCTATCGATCCCTACATTCCGTTGTATTGCGATTATACCGAAACCTATGTCACCACCACGAATATTGATCTGCTGACAACATTCACCATCGAGATCACCTTTGAGGCAATGCAGACTGGTGAACTTAATCCATTATTCTCCTTCTTCACCGATGAGGAAGTTTCGAATGCAGAGATTTATGATCCGGGTGTTGATTTATTACCTGCTTCCGCATATCAGATCTATTTCAGAGTAATTGATGCTCCAGTTGCAATAACCACCTTCAATGTGAATACTATGCATCTCTTGATCGATAAGGTTGGTCCCGAAGAGCTGGAGGTAGTCCAGTCGACTGGAAATTTCCCTCTCTATTCCCTAATTGGGCAACAATCCTATGCTGCCCAGTTCGATTATGATGTGGCTGGTGCTACCATTCTTGATAAAACCCAGGTGGTAACCGGATTTGATAATTCGACTATAACCTATTCTTATGATCTTCTAGCTGACTACACATTATCATCTACTGCTCAATTTAATTTCATCGTCAAAGATTCGTCTAATAATATCAGATCTAGCATTACTGTCACCCAATCAAATGGAAAACATACCATTGCATTTGGCTACGAAACTAACACCTCAATCGATATTTCACAGAATGCAGGTTCGCTCCCACTGGGACGCTTCTATACCCTATCTGTTAGCTACGATCTGGTAAATAATATGATCTTATTTACTGCATTCGGTCCCGGCGTGTCATATAAATTCAATGCCACTAATGCAAATATGATTGGCATCGGTGATCGCGTCGAGCTCATCTGGACAACCGGATTGCTTGGCTCAGGATCTCAGACCTTTGTCAGTGGAGATGCAGTTTGGATCGACAACCTCTACATGAACTCAGAGCTTGTCGAATTTTGGGCGGGCAGTAAGGATGATTTATTGTATTCCGGGTTCTCACAATTCTCAGATTCCATTGACCTGCTCAAAGACCACGATACTGCAGCTAGATATGTGAATGTTGTGTATCGTAGTATGAAGGAATACTCCATTATTACCTTACTCATCAATGGTCAGGAGATCGAGAGTAAAGTTGCCTCCTATGATTTTTACGATAGTTACGCATCCATGACCTTCTACGTACCTACTTCGATTGATACTACCCGATTACTCTCAGTATCAATCAAGACCGATGGGATCACCCGATTGGCGAGTATTGGTTTCATGAGATCCGAACGTCCTGAGACGGTGCTCGTTTCGCACAACATAGGTGATTTATTGGGCGATACAGCCACCATCCACATTATCAATGATTATACCGATGCCGTTCTGTACGGCTTGGAGTTTGATATTGGATCATTCACCAGCCGCTTCAAGCTGATTGGAGGCGCAAACTCGGGATCATTGGTAAATACTGGTGGTAATAGTTATTACGATATTGATCAAAATGATATTTTGCCAGGCGCGTTCCACGGAGCCACGGGAGAAGTCGTGGAAAATGCCTTCACCTACATGCTGGGTTTTGGTGATAACCTCTATCTCGATAGTTCGTATACCCTGTTTCCAGACACCGTTGCCACCTCCGGGTCTTCTTCCTACTCTGTAAATATTGCTGCTTCGGATAAATTACCACGTGGCATTATTGGATATGAGGATCATTCACTGCTGAATCTTGAACATAATCAAGAAAACTTTACTGTCGTGATTGCGGTTGAGATTGCCAGAAACACAATCACCGGTGAGACACCATCCTCCTACATTCTGTACATTATTGTTGAGGTGGGTGATAATGATGGTAAATCGCTAGACAAGTTGGAACTAGCGGGCATTCCACTCTATGGGTTTGCTGGTGCTAATACTCTTGAATGCAGTCCCATGGACCTTGATACTCATAAATTCAGACTGGAATATGGTTATCTCTGTTCGGATATGGGTCCTGCGTATGCCACACCTGGTTTTATTGATACTGGCTGGGTCACTGATCTCTATCAAGATCCAGCTAATTCGGTCTATGAAAATACTGATCATGTTGATTCCTTGGCACCAGTCGATGTATACAAATCATTTGGACATGAATATGGATGGGTTAGTTACCGACTTCCGTCGGGTAGTTTCACACCTTTGGATCTTGATAGTATAGTTCGTGCTTATATGGCCCAAATGGATGCAGACCTAAGCAACGCAGCGTACTATGGCCAGATCATGGAGCAACTACGAGAATCTCAGAAACTCAATGATTTCGCTGGTGTGGTAGGACTTGATCCTATTACCTTTACATCATTTGATGATGTTACTATCTCAACCTTGGGTGATCCCTTTACCTACGCGACTAGTCAGTTCCACGGTGAATATGCGGGACTCGCAGGTCTTGCTATCGCTCCACGAAGTGAGAATTTAATCCTGGAAAACATTTTCTTGGCTAAGAAACCCGGCCTTGATCCCATCTCACCGGCTGCAGGTATTCCTTCATCCTATTTTGGCATAGACGATCAAACAGGAACGAAAACTTCCGCTTGGGCTGAACTCTTTACCTCACGAACAGGATCTGTCTTGCTCGATGAACATTTCGCCCATATTTCCGAACCTGTAAGCTCTTCTGAATATGATACAGCCTTGATTTACACCAGTGTAGAATTTGCCGAGGCTACAACTATTAATCTGCGACTGCAAAATAATTTACCCAGTGTGGTGTTTGTTAATGACTGGATTGTCGGCTACACGGGTACTATTAATAATATTGATAATTCTGAACAGGGTGAATTCATCACCACGATCCCTGCTGGCAGAAGTGATATTTTCGTCCTCACTTGGTATCCGGATACCACAGTTGACCATTGGAAGGTGGGACTTGAGATTGTTGCAGATTCCGGGGTTCGATTCACTATCAATGTGGATGATCTGCCCGGTACGCAGATCTTTGACAACGATATGTTCCTCACCAGCTTTGTAGCCACTGGTAATCTCTTGGAGGCTCCAATTTCACCGGTTGCTAGGCTTGGCGATGGCGGGGGTAGTAATTTCCGCGATCAGGTTTTACGAGATCCACTGCGATGGCACGAAATCACCCCACTTCCGGGCGAACAATTCCGACTTGCCTCGAATCTGGACACCTTTGGTAAGGTGGTAAAAGTTGCTACTGATACAATTCACGCTGATGGTACCGACGCCTTCCCCATGATTTTGGCCAGCGATATGCTCATGGATTACGTGGACCCTGAATCTGAGGACAAGTACATTGGCAGGTTCTTCAGTTCTTCAAATTACTACATTTCAAGTAGTTACTCCGCTGACGGTATTCTCAATGTCTTGATGAAAGACCTGAATAATTTTGATACCCTGATCATTAATGACCATGTAATCTCATGGCGAGAGATACCCGGTGACCCACTTAATTCTGAATGGTGGGTGTCTAACATAGCTCCAACAGATCTTTATTCGGCAATCAACCTCGAAGGAGACCCATATACCCGTAATGTAAATCAAGTTGTGGATATCGTCATTTATAGTGATGCCACCCAAGTATTAAGTGCAGAATATCAAGATTATCAACTGATGCAGATATACTATCCATTATATGATGGGCTTCATCATCTTAGTACGGTTACAGCCACATTACCGATAGGTAATTCAGGAATCGAGATCTACGGCGGTGCGTTAGATCTCAGCATCATGCTGGATATTGATGGAACTCAACAATATGCTGATAATTTCTACGCCTTTGTAGAACCGGTTAGTTTTGACGCACAAAAATACAAAGATTTTGAGCGGACCATTCCCACCCTTGATCTTGGCGGTAAGGGGCCGATGAATTTTGCACCGGTTACCCGCATGCCTCGAGGATCCGAGGTCCTGCAGGGCGGTTTCTTCCTTGATGCAGAAGGTGAAATTAGATACAAACGAGAAGTACATTTAGGGTTTAAGCAACTTCATAATGACGTTTGTGACGTTATCAACGGAGATTCCAAATACACCCAGACTGGGATGCTCTATACGCTCACAATGGTAGATGTAGGAACGCCGCAGGGCTCGTCTGCGATTGCACAGCAGTTCTTCGATGTCGAGAACCCCATCAATCTTAGAAGTGAAGAATCCAATTCACTCACCAATTATCCAGTTCGACCAGATGGTAATTATGCCATTGAAGAAGTTGACCTGTTCAGGAGTTCATTTGATCTGAGCTTTTCATCACCTGGTGCTCACTTGGATGACTACTTCTCTATTGATAGTCTGCAACTGGGACTACAGGTCAATAATAATGGCTTCAGACTTAATCTCCCATCTACCGCTGTTATTCAAGTATTTGATCAATTTGGCCGAACCGTCCTACTTACGCAAGGATCCACCACTTCAGTAGGCAATCTACACACCATTGGCAATATTGCTATTCCTACTACCGCTGCTACAACTTCGATTCTGTCTGACGTCAATTCAATTCAACTTGGGAGTTCATTTGGTTATCAAGGGGCTACATACGATTTCTACGTAGTTGCTATGACCTTTGAAGATGGAAGCATGGCATACATGTATCCCTCGATGAATGTATTGTATGTAGAGGCCGCTAATGGTCTTACGTACGACTATCAGATCCGTAACAATTATTTGAAAGTCCAAAACGAGGGGCTTGGGTTTGCCCAGCACTTTGGCAGAAATTATGAGATCACCCAATACCGACTCACCGCTCCGCACTACTTTGGTGATCCTAATGATCCTGACCCGACCAAGCTTCTTGAGATCTTCACATCCGACCTCATAGTAGATGGCGCCTACGAAGATCCTATTACCGCCACAATTGCCGCGGTTGTAATGTCAAATCTTGATCCAGGTTATGCTCTTCTGCAAGAAAAAGCGTCGTCCCTGAAAAAATATGCCAGCCAAGAGGTCTTAAATTTAGCCCTCGAAGAAGCAGAAAGACAAGTATCCGCTGCAAAGAGCTGGCTAGGAAAGAAGGCCACTGGGCTAATTTCTTATTCCAAGGAGGTATTCAATGATCCG
>JACZSS010000119.1 GCA_022574115.1 Candidatus Heimdallarchaeota archaeon
TTCGCTTCGGACGAAACAATAAATGGATCTGCCACAGAGGATGGGATTGGCAGGCAGCCCTTGCTTCGCCTTACAGCTATCGGCGCTATTCCAGAAACATTCACTACATCAATCGTATCAAGTTCGACGGATTCAGGTGATGCGACATCATCAAGTAATCCTGCGTCGTCCAGTGAGGGCACAACATCCAGCGAAACGACCGGTATAATTACCGAACCGCAAGTGGTCTCTGAATTCTCATCATTTGACGTAGATCCCATACAGCAAACAGCCCCAATTCCAGTTTCTTATTTCTGGATTGTTGCAATACCAATATTACAATTAATTACTCATAGACTAAGAGTAAGGGGAGAGAGAAAAAGGAGTAGAAACTAATGCTATCACAACAACAAATATTTTTCACGTTCGTTTTCCCCGCCATTGCTCTATTTATACCGTTAGGAGTCTTTCTATATCGTAAATACAAATATAATCTAGTAATTACGATCGACAGACGAACTCTAACCAGATTCTTATTCACATGGTTCTCCTTGGGAGTACTGTTATTCATCCTTTTATTGTATCTGTCAAGTGGCATCAATTTCTTCGTGCAACTGGAAAAAGGAATTTTTATTTCTATCTGGCAGATTGATTGGAATATCACAGAGCATCTAAGAATTACATTCGTATATAATCCTGGAATTGGCCTAATCGTGGTATCAGTATTGAGCGGGTTACTGTATTCATCTTTGCTAACCTTACCCAAAGTTTGTACAATTAATACCACCCTAAGCCAAACAGGTAAGGATTCTGGAGGGGCTGGTGGATCCGCATCATCATCGGTAGCGTCCGGTGTTTCCGGATTTTCTGCTGTAGCTTCATCTGCGGTATGCTGTACAACTTCATCCTTAGCAATCATAGCCCCATCAATTTCAGTTTTCTTAGGTCCGTATGTTCCATTCTTAATGTTGTTTAGTTTTCTTTTACTGATCTACGCCTTTTACGTTGTAGTCATGCCAAAATTTCCGCGTGTATCCGAGGGAATTACAGATGTTCCAGTATTGATTTGAGTTAATATCGTATTCTAAGAAAAATTAAAGATGTGAAATTGATGAAGATCTTTGCAAAATGTATTATTCGATCTACGGTGGTTAATGCAGATGAAAAAAGGGTGGACGCATAATATTGAAATTCCTAGATTACAAAGACTCTAAATATATCGAATCAGCTCAATGAGCCATGTTAATAGATGATATGCCAGTCATTTAAGCGTGACAACACGTAATTAATACAGCAGGTTTGCGAAGAACATTGAAACTAGGGAATTCACAAGCAATGAAGGAAAAAGAAAGTTTGATATATCCTCACGGACTCATACTGATTTTATCCATTGCAGATACCGTAAATGATAGTCATATAAATATCTAGTAAAATCAACCGCCACCTTCAAATGCACCAGTCGGATTGAGGTTTGCGTATCTTAAATATACACTCAACAAAATTAATCAATCTACATAACCTATTTTATCTTTCAATTTCACTTTTAATCTCCTCCCTGATGCTTAAAATCTAGGATGATCTAATTATCTTTGAGACGGATTGTTGCAGTAATCTTTAATTCCAACGGCATCCGCACCCTACTCCGGAGAGATGTAGGCTCTGAAAAATATGTGGATCATCCGGAATAACTGTTTCTCACAAGACGATATTTCCCCCTCTCCGCATACGAGGGGTTACCATTAAATCATTAGGGAAGACTTGTGCTTATACTTGATGGTTGACTTTGGCAGATACATAGTATGCGTGACTAAATAATAGATACATATTCTAATTAGCTATCGATCAAACAAACTAAGTTTAACAATTTTTCCCCTTATGTTTTTGAGGATCTCTGACCATAGCGGATTGGTAATTAATCTTTAACTTGGACCTTTTTTATTTTTTTTGTGGTAAATTTTTAGTACATCCACTCTCTTATTCTTAGAGTTAATTGCGAGCCGGGAAGGAAGAACTCAGAATTTCCTGAAATGATAATGGACACCCTGACAGGTCTTTACGCTTCACAACTAGCTCAGAGACTTCATTTTGTTAATGAATAGTTTGCTAAAATTACCAAATCTAGCAATACCTATACATAATAGCTCGGGTAGAGCCAAAAAGAGATCGGGATTGAAATCTTAAAATAATATATTAGCTGTGTCAGCCCCG
Organism: Candidatus Heimdallarchaeota archaeon; assembly: GCA_022574115.1. Classification (GTDB taxonomy): domain Archaea; phylum Asgardarchaeota; class Heimdallarchaeia; order Heimdallarchaeales; family Kariarchaeaceae; genus LC-2. The sequence goes on from JACZSS010000119.1 coordinate 2,188, forward strand.
GAACTCGCATAATAAGGGATAATTAAAAGATGACAGAAGAAAATAACGAAAAGATCATACGAAGTCTCTATGATGATTTCAATGATCGATCTTTCTTGCCTCCTAAGAAAGCTTGAGATCAATACCTTAGAGATGATTTTACATGGTTAACCCCCGAAACTATTCAATTAGATAGGGAGGGGTTCACTAATCGTTTTATCTGGCTTGTGGATACATTTCCAGATGTAAAAGCTGCGATAGAGATTTATTTATCAGGAAATAGCAAAGTAACCGTAAAATACACCTGTAAGGCTGCATTTACAAAGGATTTAAACCTTCCAGATGAATCATTGTCGATTCCTGCTCATGGCAAAGAAGTTTCTTGGTCTGGTGTCGATCTTTACGAATTTGAGGGAGGAAACGTCAAGCGGTGCGAAACATATTTCAACATGCAATTATTTATTCACGCTCTTCAAACAAGTTAAAAGCTTAAGTGTTGCCTAGGAAGTTGTCTCGTCATCAAAATAACAGTTAAGTAAGATATGATCGACCAAAATAACTAAAATGTTGAACAATTCTAAAAGCATAATCAATTTCCAATTATCATAAAGTTGGTTCAGGGTGTATTTTTTCATGGGTAACCCCAATCTCGATCAAATTCGATCATTAATTGACTCGGGAGATTATGATGAGGGCTTGAAACGCTTGCAAAATCATGACTCAAGTGATGAATTGGAAGGAGAGCTTCTAAAAGGAGAGATTCTTCAATTAAAAGGGAAATTGAAAAAAGCTCAATCAACATTAGAACAACTAATTGAGACATGTGAGTCCCTTTCAGAAAAGCCTCTGTTAATGCTTGCAAAATTGCGTCTTGCATTAATATTGCAAGAATTGGGACAAACAGCAGATGTGAATCTATTAATTGAGGGTACACGCTTATTATTTGATGAAATTAAAAGGAGTCGAGACGGATCATCAAAAGGATTGGAGGTAATTTACCATGTTGTTATAGGAACATTGGATCACTATAGCGGCAAATTCGAAAATTCAGTGGCAGCTATTATGAAGGGATTGAGTTACTACAAAAAATTAAATTTGGTGGACCGTATTGGGTTTTCTGTCAATGGCATTAGCTTAGACAATCTAGAACCGCACATGAAGGGAGTAAATTATTTATTTATGGGAGAGGTAAATGCGGCGAATGAATACTTTCAGAAATGCCTTGAACTCGCTAATATGTCAGGTAACGAGCAATTTAAAGCCCACACTCTCAATAATCTAGGTCGAGTTTATGCGCTAACAGGTGAATTAGATCTCGCTCTTGCAAAATTCAAAGAAAGCTTAGCACTTCGGTTGAAATTGGGAAATAAAATTGATTTAGCCTATTCGTTTACAACCATTGGTTCTCTTTATTATGAACAAGACGACTTTTACAATTCATTGCAATATTTAAAACAGGCTCTGGAAATAAGAAGAGAGCTAAACAATCCTTTCATTGCTAGATCTTTATTCAAAATGATACATATAAATTTAGAAATAAATGATATACAGGCAGCTAACAAACTCTACGAGGAACTTACGGATCTGACAAGGAAGAGCCCACATACTTGGATAGAGCATTTTACCTTGCTATCGAAAGCATTGATTCTGTGTAACAGTAAAAGAATGCGAATGAAAATGCAAGGTCAGGACCTTTTGATAAATTTAATTGATAATAAAACTATCCCTCATGATTTAAAGCTGATAGCCATCAAACAGTTATGCGATCTATATATTGACGAACTAAAGTTGTATGGTGAAGAGGAGGTACTGAATGATGTATTGGAACTTATTGAGACTTTATTTGAGATAGGTGAACAGCTAGATTCTCACTCAATACTTGCAGAAGCAATAATTTTAAAAGGAAAATTCGTTTTACTCAAAGGAGACATTGAAAGAGCAGTTGAATTGTTTGATGAAGCCGAAGCGATAACCTCAGAAAAAGGTCTGAAGAAGTTAGATCAAGTTATTAAGAGAGAAAAAGAGAATCTACAAAAGGAATTAACTCATTGGAAAACGTTGATATCTCGGAATGCCTCGATTGTGGAAATGATGGAGAAAGCCTCAATCAAAGAATATTGGCAAATAGCCATGAAACTAAAGAATTTGTGAAATTCAAAGGTTGTCACTACATTGAGTGAATTGACTAGCTAGACAATTTGTCTTAAAATACACTACGTTAAGAGTAAATTATCCCGTTGGAACCCGGAACTATCCCCCTCTAAAAACAGTTCGCGGAATTTACTAAGTTCATTCCAGAGTGGGTAAACACTAGTCTTGCACAGAATTGGACAAAGGAATCCTTCATCAATAAAAAAGTCACACGAAACAAGATCTCGAAACTTGCAAGACGAAGTCTCTGGAGTTGATTGTCTGAGCAGCTTTGATTAATTTATCTTGAACGAGCAGCTGTCTGCATTATTAAATAGAATAAGCATAATTCATGTTCTAGTGCCAATAATTACTTCAGTTGATGGAGAACAGATATTTTACGAAATTGTAGGAGATAGCGATATTTCCCTCATTCCGATTGGGGGTTGGGGAACACCAACAGGGAGAGAAATGTGGAAATATCAATTGCCATTTGCTTCCAGTTATAAATTAGTACTCATTGATCTTACAGGTTATGGCAGGTCTTCTAAAAATAGAAAAAATTTTACTATGCAATCATGGGGATACGATATAAAGTCAGTAGTAGAAAAATTAGATTTGAACAATATTATCCTTATCGGTCAATCTATGGGTGGCCCAATAATATTAGAAGCGGAAAAATTAATTTCTAGCCGAACTTTAGGACTCATCTTAGTTGATTCTCTATTTCCAAATTCATTTTATAATCAGGTGGATGAAGAGATTATTAAACAGAAATTAAAGCCGTTTGAAGAAAACTTTTTGGAGTCATGGACAAATTTAGTAAATTCATTAATTACTGATAAAATTAACCCAGTTGATGTCAAAATGTTCGAGAAAACCTCTCATCAACTAGATCAACATACAATTATCAGTTCACAGCGTGAATTTTTAAGATGGGAAATGAATGATATATTACCGGAAATAAATAAGCCAATCAAATGTATTGTAGCTGGGAAAACATTACCAGAAGACGAAGAGAGAGAGGCTTATAATAAATTATTTGATACTCACTACATTGAAGATAGTGGCCATATCATGATGTTTGAAGATCCAGATAAATTTAATGAAATATTGGAAAATCGTATCCACGAATTGCTGATAAATATATAAAATCAAAAATGATTTTCAGATAAATCCTTTTCTTACTGATCCAAGATCGATGATTGATAGTATGAGCGAAATACGCTCACAAGAGAAACAACCCACAAGGAAAAAAAACCTAGCACCCAGCACCTATCCTTATTCAAAATAACGAAAGAAATGTCAAAAATCGGCGATTACATATATTTAGACTTATCTTATTCGGAACCCCTAGTCCTTTACTGGATAATCGAGAACTACTAGAAATTAATCCACGAATAAGTTTGCACGCGAGAAATCTAACTGAAATATTATATAAGTAGGAGAAAATGGTAAGCTAAGGTGAAGTCTATTTAGACCAAGCCTTCGAAATGGTTGGTAAATTACCAACGTTAACATCCCAGAAAATAGTGATGATTTATGGCATCGAAATTTTTACGAGTATTTTCACCTCTCGTCAAACTTACGTTTGAGGTCGAAAAGCCAGAGAAGAAGCCAAGTTTCAATATGAAGGTTGCTTGGACATTCATGGCGTTAGTTTTGTACTTAATTATGCTTAAAACGCCAGTGTACGGATATCAGGAAGAAGGAGAAGATCCTTTTGCCGCGTTACGAATAATTCTCGCAAGTCAAAGAGGAACACTTGCAGAACTCGGAATTGGTCCAATTGTTACAGCTGGGATGATATTGCAATTGTTGGTCGGGTCGAAAATCATAAGCGTAAATTTCCAAGATCCGGATGAGAGGGCTCTTTACACTGGAACGCAGAAAGTACTTGCCGTCCTCATGACGTTGTTCGAAGCTATCGCCTACATTGCAGGAGGTGCATACGGTGAAGATGTTAAGGCGGATTATAGCGCATCATTCTTTATAGTTATACAACTGGTCGCAGCTGGGATCTGTATAATGCTCATGGACGAATTGGTCCAGAAAGGATGGGGTTTAGGCTCAGGTATTTCTTTGTTCATTGCAGCATCAGTTTCGTTTACGGTATTTGATGGAATGTTCTCAATTGATCAAGTTCAGGATGTAGGTGATAATCGCGAATGGAGGCGAGGCGCGTTAGTCTTCTTCATTCAATCAATTTCACGTGGTAACGTGCTGCAATATGGACTATGGCATCCACAAAGTGCAGCCCCAGACATGTTTAATGTTCTGGCAACTGTTGTGGTCTTCGCGATTGTTATTTATGTGGAATCAATGAGAATTGAGATTCCAGTTCAGCATGCAGAGCACCGAATGCCGGCTCGTTATCCGATTAAATTCCTGTACGTAAGCAACATACCAGTTATTCTGGTCAGTGCCTTATTTGCTAACATCTTCTTAGTGAGTAATCTGATGAATAACAAGTATGGGGGGCAGAATAGCGTCATGGGCAGATTAAGCGCCTTTTTAGGCGAATGGGATGACTCCAGCGGGCAAAATACGCCAACCGGTGGGTTGGCCTCCTTCACAACTCCGCCGAGGGGTCTCTTGGCAGTGCAAGCAAATCCGTTTGGCGCATTTATGTATCTGATTATTATGACGACGATGTCTACAATGTTTGCGATGGTGTGGATAGAAACGGCAGGTATGTCTGCTAGAGATGTGGCTAGACAGCTAATCGGGGCAGGTATGCAAATACCTGGATTCCGTAGGCATCCAAAAATAATCGAGCGATATCTCAATAATTACATTCCGTATGCAGCATTTATGGGCGGCATGTTCATTGGACTCCTTGCCAGCTTTGCAGATTTCCTCGGGGCAATAGGAACCGGAGTAGGAATCCTGCTGACGACGGGTATTATACGGCAATACTATGAGATCTTAGCCAAAGAGAAACTTGGAGATATAAATCCAGCATTGGCCGGTATACTCGGAATATCATAATCAAGATAGTTTGGAGGCGTTCGATTCAATCGATACCTCCTCAGCATCTAACTCAGATTAACTTTCGATTTAACTTAATTCTAATATTATTGACAAGAATTGCGCTAAAAGCAAAACT
>JACZSS010000120.1 GCA_022574115.1 Candidatus Heimdallarchaeota archaeon
TGAATACAATTCTAAATTTGACGCAATTTTGACATACCCCCCAACATATGGAGAGAATATGTCTAATCTTGGAAAACTTAACAAAAAACGTGGATTCAAAGGTGTCTACAGTGAAATGATTGGTGGGGGAGAGACCGGGTTCGATTTTACTCAACAGTACTTAACAGAGGCATGCTCGCATCGGTACGATATTCGATTAGTAACTGTCCTTTGCTTGGCAAAAGAGCATATCGTCCCAGCCATCATAATATTGCAAAGCCATGGACGGTCCGTTGACCTCATCGAGTTAATCGCTGGAACTAGGACACGTTATCTTATAATTGGGGAGGAAAAGAAGTAGAAGCGTTAGCTAATACTAAATTCTTAAAAAATCAGAATAATCAGTGTTATTATGGTTATTAAAGTTGGAATCATTGGAACCGGATTTGGTGCCAAAGTTCACTTACCGGCTTTTCAACGTCATGACAAGTTCCAGGTTGTCTCAATTGCAGGCAGAAATGAACAAAAAGTGAAGGAAATAGCAGACAACGCCGGGGTCGAATCGAGCACAGATTGGACTCAATTTCTTAAGGATGACAGAATTGATTTAATTGCCGTCACTCCTCCTCCTTATCATCACTACAAAATGGCGAAGAAGACCTTACTAGCTGATAAACATCTGTTATTGGAAAAACCAACGACAACAACTGCTCTGCAAGCTAGAAAACTTACTACAATTGCCCAAGATCGAAACTTGATTGGAATGATGGCGCATGAATTTCGATGGATGCCCGACAATAAATTTTTGGAACGATTGGTAGTTGAAGACAAAATAGTTGGTAGACTTAGAGAAGTTCATGTCAACCTGTACAATGGTTTCGTTGCTTCTCCTGAAAATCCACCTTTCAGATGGCTCTGGGATAGTCGATATGATGGCGGAGCATTGGGTGCCGGTGGTTCGCATTACGTTGATATGATCCGTACAATAACTGGATTGGAATTCATAAACTTGAGTGGTCACATCTACACAAGGACTGAGCTTCGAAAGAGGGATGAAGGCGGATATGCTAAGGTAACTGCAGATGATGGTTTTAGCCTTACATTTGAGCTTGAAAATAAAGTCACCGGTGTTCTGAACGTGTCTTGGACTGTTTCTCCCTCCCCTCCCTCAAGAATTATTCTTTCGGGAGATAAAGGGACGGTTTACCAGGAAAACAGGAAATTGTTTTCTGGCTCGATCGGTGGCGAGTTTGAAGAAAGATCAATTCATTCAGAACTAGATCTTGATATGGGACTTGCTGAAAAAGACGAGAGAATTCCTCCATTCCTTAAATTATTAGACGAAGTAGCCAAATCTATTGAAGATGGAGTTAGCTACTCACCAAATCTTGTGGACGGGTGGAGAAATCAACAGGTATTAGATGCCACGAGAAAGTCTCATGAAACAAATTCAAGAATAAATATAGTTGATTATTTGTGATCTATCAATAATAACCCCTTGTAACAGAAAACAATTTTAATTTGGTATGTTTGCAGCAGTTTGTGAGATCAATCAGGGAAGGATTTTCTCACGAATTAGAAGGACTTAATAGCATATGGCAATTTCGGATCCAGACTATACTTGGAAAATTCTATTACTTGGAGATGGTTTCGTTGGCAAAACATCCTTGGTGAACAGGTATGTACGGAACACATTTACAAAAGAATACTTACATACGATTGGCATGGAACCTTCTTTTAGAGACATGAAGATTAAAGGTTTGAAAATTGCATTACAAATTTTTGACATTGCGGGACAGAAGTCGTTTCAGCGACTACGTGAAATGTTTTATCGGGGAGCGCGTGGTGGACTAATAACCTTTGATCTTACTCGACCGGAAACTTTAGCGTCAGTTGAGGGGTGGTATAAAGAAGCCCACAAAAAAGCGAAAGGGAGTCAATTCATCCTTGTTGGTAATAAACATGATCTCACAGATCAGCGAGAGGTATCAGAACACGATGCTAGAGAAGTAGCAGACAAATTAAAAATGCTAGACTACATAGAAACAAGTGCCTTGACTGGTGAACATGTAGAATCTGCTTTCATGATGCTTGGAAAATATATCCTGAAGAAAATGAAAAGGTAAGCTGTAATTATTATTTCCAACTCTTCTTCATTACTCTGATCACATTTTCAGTCTTAATTTTCTCAAGATCATTGGTTGTCAAACTCAGGTCTTCCTTGACCAGTTCCAACAGACGTGGAATATCATTTATATCCTTCATATCGTTTGGGAGTGTGGCTCCATCAAGATCTGCTCCACTATGCACGTGATTTACACCGGTTAGTGAGATAACTTCCTCGAACATTTTAATTGCGGATTTAATTGATGCTTGATTACCATCGGTTTCCAAAAATGATGTGTAAAGATTTATCCCAATTGAACCATCAGAATCTGCGACTGCAACAACCATATCATCAAGTAAATTTCGATTATGTTGAGCATGTTTTCGAACATTAGAATGGGAAGCAAAAATCGGACCAGTCGTATGATCTACAACCTCCCAAAAGGATTTATCATTGAGATGACTAATATCTACCATTATACCTAGATTCTCCATTGCTGACAATAAATCTTTGCCCTCAGAAGTCAGGCCTCGATTTTTGTCACCCTTTTGACCAGTCGCGAATTGGTTGGTTTCGTTCCAAGTCAACCCCATTGATCGTAAACCAACATCGTAGTAAATATATAGTCTGTGCAAGCTGCTGTCAATCCCTGCAGCGCCCTCAAAATGTAATAAGGTCCCGATTTGGTGTCGGGAAATATCCGTTTCTGCCTGTCGCTCTGTAATTAGTCGATTCAAATCAGCAATATTGTTTATTCTAGTCATCTGATTTTTTGGCTCACCAGTCATTTTAATCCATTCAGCCAACATTTGCTCGGTTATAAATTGACTTTCTGTTGGAAATCCAGTAAAAAATCCACATAACAATCCGGATGATTGAGCTCTTGAGAGATCAACATGTCCCTGATCGGATTTATCAGAAAACACTCTGTTTTCTTTTCTCATAGCCCAGAGCGTATCGATATGTGTATCAATAAACATAATTTGGTCATCAGAGACAAGTTCTCTTAAATATACCCAACTTACTGATTTGATTCTTTACAATTATGTAAAAATATCGTGATTAATCTTTTGGTATGATTGATGAAAACTTGAAAACGAGCTATGGGATCAATCATAATCCATGTTAAACATCATCTAAATCCCAAATTATGGCTGATCAACTAGTACGCTTACAACTTGAAGTATTGTTCGCAGACGAAGCTAGGCTTTAACAACAACGGACGAACCGATATCACCATCCGATGAAGGAGATGGCCGGTGGGTTTTCACTCCAATGCGTTAGTTGCTTTATTCGGCATTGTGAGGAAGATGCAAATTAAACAGAGACGAGCTAACAAGTTACATAGATAATAGCATTTGAAATTTGATCAGCAGACTTGAGCGCCAAGATTAAACCGTGATTATTCTTACACACACTTTATAGTTAAGTAGAACCGTACATAATCTGTTGAGGTCTCCATCGCGTGCAGATGACAACAAAAAGCAGAGAATGAAAATTGTCTTTGTCGTCACTTTTCTCTTCATGATTGTTGAAATTGTCATGGGGTTAATCTCCAACAGTTTAGCATTGATAGCTGATGCTGGACATATGCTCTCCGATGTCTTATCGATCGGAATAACTTTACTTGCATTGAATATTGCAGTGCGACCCCAAACCTCAAAGTTCTCGTTCGGCTATTCTCGTGCGGAAATTCTTGTAGCGTTATTCAACGGATTTACCTTACTGGTGGTCTCTGGATACATTATTATGGAGGCAATTGAACGATTGGGTGATGAGCGAATTATCCTTGCTCCTGCTATGCTAATGACTGCATTTTTGGGTTTACTTGTCAATATTTGGGCATTAAAATATCTCAAGCAACATGCCAACCATAGCGTGACGCTCAAATCTGCCTATTTTCACGTACTCGCAGATCTACTGGGAAGTGTAGCTGCTATAGTTGCTGGAATTCTAATTATCTTTACTGGGATGTCCATTTGGGATCTCATCGTAAGTATATTAATTTCAGTGCTTATTGCTATACCTGGTTTGAAAATCATGAAGAATACACTCCTAATACTCATGCAAACCACACCTGCAAATATTGATGTAGATCGTATCGCTGACGATTTGCGTTCGAATGTGATGATTGAGGAAGTTCATGATTTACATGTATGGAGTCTAGATGGAGAGAATACCATGCTTACTGCACATTTGGTGGTTGATGAGAAATACTGTCAACATGATCACCAACGAATAATGAACAGAGTTCAAACAATTTTACTGGATAACCATAATATTGAACATTCCACCCTTCAAATTGAAAATGATAGTGAGAAAGAAATGATTAATTGCATTAAATGCGATTAGTTTTTCAATAGATTCAAAGTTTAATGCCATTAGTTGGGAATGAAGTCAATCACGTGGCATCTACGAAGTTCCTAGTTACAAATTAACAAATCTTTGGATGGCTTGGTAGAAATCGTTTGGTGGTAAGATCGCAGGAACAATCGATCGTATTTATTGCGGAGTAAATTTCGATTAATTCCTGTTATTTTTTGAGAAGAGGCTTTTTATTCTTCCGAATAGTTGATCTCACGTTTCCGAGAAGGTAATTTCTATTATTCGAGAATATTAAAAAAATTAAGCTTGTGCAGTTCATAACTATAAAGCAACAGTTTAAATACTTTCGAAGATATGTATGTATGCACATGTTCATCGATGCACATGGTAGAAAATTATATTTTCATAAAACCGGAATACAGCTTTGTAAATCACCTTCTGGATACGATAAAATGTTTTCATCCACGATCGATCGAACAACGGAGAAAAATTAAAATGACATATAAACTACCCAAATTACCAAAATCATCCAAACGTCTAATATTAGTATTATCCGACTTTGGTCAACTTACACAGAAAGAGTTGATCGCACGTGTTGGGATGCCCGCAAAGACCGTTCGTTACGCACTTAAGCGTCTAAATGAACAGCGTCTGGTGATTGCACAACATAACCTCGAGGATATGCGTTCGATGTTTTATTCACTGAATCCAGATGTTGATTGGACACTTATGGAACAGCACATTGCTGATGCTCGAAAGCTGGTATCACAAGAGGCTGTTGTAGCTTAAAACGATACATTCTTAAGCAATAAACGAGTAGATAGTATGAGTTGATCGATAGAGAGGTATTATATGACACAGACAATTAGGACCCCCAGTCACGATTGTTCGGATCATAAACTGAATTGTTGTCACTCCAGTGAAGCAGTCCTTTTACTCTTATCACAATTTCCGCAGAAATTTTCAATTAAAGAAATATCAGAGCTTACAAACTTTCATCGAAATACTCTCAGCAGTACAATTAAAACTCTGGTCATCAAGGGAAAACTTCGCAGGTTCTCAGGTTCCGAATTTTGCTATGGTGGCGTTAAATCACACTATCAACGACAAGCAGAGTCCATATCTGAACTTACTGGTATTGATCGAGAGACCAAACAAAAGATTGCAGAGGAGATGGCTTATAATAACGTAAGGAAGGCATTAGCTGATGCCCTGCAGAATGGTCCCGAATTTTCGCATCGCAACTTACAAGAAGCGATGGTCCATTTAAAGATGGCTTATCCTTTCACCGATATCGTCATGAATCAGAATGGTGTTTCTCAGATTAATACTCATTTCAGGGTATTACCTCGAACGGGGGAAACAACTATTACTAAGAAGGATTTCAATCTGCGAATTCACTCTTGTCTGTGTGAAGGCCGCCAAGACCTGTCTACTGCTTGTGCAATGGTTCAAGGTGCATTACGGGGTGCAATCGAGGGATCCATCGGCATCAAGGCACAGGTTGAACTCGAAGATCGAGGGGTCGACCAAGAGTTAGGTTCATATTGTGAGTATAATATTAAGAAAATTAGTCGAACAATAGAAACTCCTCACTGAGTTATAATTTTGATAATTTACAAGTTTAAACTTCTAGAATCGTTTGAATTTAAATCCAAATAGGTTAACAGCTTGACAAGTAATCTGTTCTATTGTCGAAAGAGCAACTGATTACCAAATAATACCATGAATGGTTTGAGTGGGTCGTATTTAGCCTCGTGAAGAGATTCGTCGTCTAATCACCACGATCCCCAAGAAGAGGATTGTGAGGACTGACGTAAATCTTGGTACTGGAAGAGTTGGGGAGCTAAACTTGTACTATCCGTTTGATTACCCTCTTCTGAACTTATCTTATTCTCGTCTTGGGAGGATGTTGGGTCATCTTCCAGTGTTGTGGATGGAGCTTGCGAACCAGTATCTGTTGTCGTTGGGTCTGTCTGACCAGTTGAGCTAGCGATTGTTGTAGTAGATGTAGGATCCGATGACTGAGTGTCCGACAATATCACAGTAGTGGTTTCTGAGATTGTAGATGTTGTCTCTCTACTAGTTATCTCCTCTACTGTTGTTGTTGCAGAACTGGTGACACTTGATTTGCAAGTAGATTGGCTGGAGTGTGGTAGATATTGGAGAAGAGTAAAGCAATAAATAGTATTTTTATTTTTGTGTATTTCATGGCAATCGTGACCTTCAATCTGATTAACTAATCAAACAACGTTGATCGCATGTGAGATTCATATACTGTAATCCCTAATAACAATAAATAAATTCTGTAATTTATCTATCCGCCATGTAAATTACGAAATATTTTTCTTGATGAGACTCCTTACATATAAGTTACAAAATCGATCTGAATTATCCTAAAACGGTGACTTGAATTTCCAAAATTTTCTCAAGAGAACCTCTAATTATCAAAGAATATTTTTTATTAATTTCACAGTATGATGAATAAATCACATATCATTCGAGGGAAATATTATTAGCTTAAAATAATAATAACATAGTGTGGAAAAACAGGGAATTTTATCAAGCGATTCCACTACCCAACGATTACAGATACCTTTATCGCTTACTTTTGATGATGTCTTACTAGTACCAAATCATTCATCAATTGAATCAAGAAGGAATTGTCTAACGAACACGTCACTGACACCAAATATTTCTCTTGCAATACCCGTTGTAAGTAGTAATATGGACACTGTGACGGAAAAAGCAATGGCTATTACCATGGCCCGAGAGGGTGGAATTGGCATTATTCATCGATTTATGAGCGTTGAAGAACAGGTAAAACAAGTAAACTCGGTCAAGCGTTCAGAATCAATATTAATTGAAAATCCATATACATTACCGAAGACGAGTCTACTTCAAGAGGTTTGGGATCTTCAAAAGGAGAAATCAGTTTCCAGCATCCTAGTGGTTGAT
>JACZSS010000121.1 GCA_022574115.1 Candidatus Heimdallarchaeota archaeon
TTCGGCAATCGAGTTACCTGAAAAAAGAAAACCAGTGTCGAGACTTGAAATACCCGGTATACCAATGGCCACAGCAACTTCCTCGACTTCTTCTAAATTGAGACAATATACAATTACCCACATGCTCCCAGAAAAAGGCTTCAGGTTGATTATTGAAGATAGTCGATTGAATGCAATTATCAATATTGGGAGAATACCCAAAAAAGAAAAGCCAATCAAAGTTGTAGAATCAGATCAAGGCTCAATTATTCTAGATTACTATCCATCGGAAATGGAATATAATACCAATATAGACCAATGGTTACAAATTCTAGTGAATCAATTAGAATTATTGCCGGTTACTCGATTAGGTCTTTTTATTGAGACTCTAAGATTCATTCATAGTTGCTATCACAGCAAGCCAGATGAGTTTCAAATTAAACAACTGCAAACCATCCTTACTTCACACGAAACTTATTTTAAATTAACCAAGCCTGAGGAAAGCAGATTAAAACCGATAGATGCTAAGTATGGAGCAGAACTAACCTCATTAATGATAAATATAATAAAAATTCTCACCGAAAATCCAAGATTTAATCTCAAGGAAATTGCATTAAAACTGGATAAAGATCTAGTGTATCTGATTTCTACGCTCCTCATTATGGAACAAGAGTTATTAATCGAAATCAAGAGCCCCATTATAACCGATACCTGAGCGATCAGTCATTAACCCGTGTCTCAACAGATTTCTTGTACCTCAAATGACCAACTCTCATAATAAATGGAATCCAGTTCCAGAAAGAAACCGAGCAACAAGTTGCAACTATTACAAATGAACTCTTTGTGATTTGACGAAATCGATTATCAGCTCTAAGAATCTCTGAGACATATGACATTAGCTAGTCATATTATCCAGATATCGCATAAACTAGAAATAGTACAAACTGATTTTGATTTATTGAAGAAAAAAATCGAACGAATCCTACAATACCAACTTGAAAGAAATCAATTTATTTTTCTTGTTCAGACAATTGAGGATCGAGCAGATCCTCGATCAAAATACGAAGACCAACCAGTCAATCCGATATATTGAGCAATTTGGAATGGCACCAGCAATATTTTACCGCAAAAGAACAAAATGCGAAAATATGATATCCAGGGATATACTTCTGTTGACCTCTATTTTCGATCAATCAATGACTGGGAATTAAAGGAACAAATATACTTGCTATGAAATATTTATATTTGATTCAGTTTTACTGGTTACATCGATGTTATTTCATCGATATAAGGGAAATGAAAACCTTGAAAATAAAAAAATCAAACAAATTTATGATGCTAGTGATAAGTGTACTAGTATTATCTATCTTATATAACACCCCTGTCTTAGCAAATAAGGATACTGTTGTAATCGGTACTACTGATTCAATTCGAAATTTAGATCCTTCAGATGCATATGACTATTTCTCATCCAATACTTTGGTACAAATCACCCATGGATTGATGGAAATGCCAGTAGACAGTACTGACGCAGTCAAAGGTCCCATCGTTGATAGTTTCACGGTAAGTGACGATGCAACGATATACACCTTTGAATTAAAAGCAGACATTAAATTTAGTGATGGCGAAGTATTTGATGCTGACGCAATGAAATGGTTATTAGATCGATCTGTTACACTTGGTGGAGATCCTGGATTTCTACTAGCTGATGTGATAGACAATGTAGTAGCTTCAGGTCAAACTTTAACTATTAATCTATCATCCCCAGATGCTACTTTCTTACAAAGACTAACTTACACAGTTGCTTGGCCAGTAAGTCCGATGTCTCTTGAACAGAATACAATTGGGGGAGATCCTGATTCAATCCCCGCTGGATTGGGTGCATACAAAATAACCTCATGGACAAAAGGTACTGAATTAATATTCGAAACTAATCCAGAATACTTTGGAGATGCACCACAAACAGATAAGATTGTAGTCAAATTCTATACAGATGCTTCTACATTACTTACAGCTCTTGAAAGTGGAGAAATTGATGTTGCACACAAACAATTTGGTCCAGATGAAATCGAATCGATTACAGGCAATGCAGATCTCAACTCTGTGACAAAAGAAACTGCTGGTATTAGATATCTTGTTCTAAATGTTGAGAAACATACTGAAGTTGTTGTAAGACAAGCAATTGCTGCAGCTGTTGATCGAGCAGCAATAACTAGTACTGTATTTGCAGATCTAAATGAACCCATTTATACAATGGTACCAAAGATTTTCAGTTCTTCAAAGGACTCCTTCGAAGATGGTACTCTTGCTCAAGTCACATCCCTGATGGAGGGTGCCGGATATTCAAGCACAAATAAATATGCGATGGACTTTTGGTACTCCCCCTCTCATTATGGTAGTGAAGAAATATTTGTTGCAGAACTCGTGAGAGATCAATTAGAAGTGACCGGATTTTTCGATATTACAATCAAAAATACTGAATGGAGCACTTATGTTGGCCAATTTGAAACCATGGGATTCTTCCTATTAGGTTGGTGGTTTGATTATCCAGATCCAAGTAACTATATAGATCCATTTGCAGGTGCAGGTGCATTTAGCTTAGGTACTAATTACACATCTACTGAAATGGATGGTTATATTTCAACTATGTTAACAGACACTGATCCAACAGCTCGAGCAAATGCTCAGAAATCAGCACAAGATCTAATGGCAGAGGACGTAATGACAGTTCCATTATTCTCGATGTTAAAACAATTCTCTGGATTACAAACAACAGTTACAGGGTATGTTCTAGAACCATCTGAGAATGTACACTATAATTCGATTGTAGTTGCCAGCGATGATGATGGCGGTTTGCCAATAGGATTGTTTACAAGCACCGCAATATTCTTAGTTATTTCAGCTGGTTTGATGAAACTCAGAAGAAGAAATTAAAATGTAAATAAAAGTCTAATTGAGAAAATAATTAATCTTATCGATCGATACAAGAAAGAGAATACAGTTAGGCTAACGTATACTTTTTTGACTGTTAAGTAACAATTTCAAATAAAATTAGATTTTAATATGACCAATTTTAAGCCTGATTTGAGTTTTCCATTTAATAATTAAATTCCAAATAAAATTAATTTTAAACTACTGAACCATAGTTAATGGATAATAGCATGCCACAAAATGATTCTCTTTTAATTCTCTTAGGATTGGTAATTCAGAAGAACACTTCTCTTGCGCATATTTACAACGTGGATAATACCTGCATCCAGATGGCGGATTAATTGAATCTGGTACATCTCCCTTGGGTAATTGAATTTCAACATCTCTTGGTGTAGGACTTGGAATTGCATCCATCAATGCTTTAGTGTACGGGTGCATGGGATTGTTGAATAAATCATCAACCGCACCTATCTCAATAATTTTTCCCGCATACATTACACCAACACGATCCCCAAAATGTCGGGCTGTAGCCAAATCATGGGTTATAAACAATATAGACATATCAAATTTATCCTTGATTGAAAGTAGAAGATCCAATATGCCTGCTCTTAAACTAACATCTAACATACTTGTCGGCTCATCAAGTATAAGCAATTTAGGATTGAGAACTACAGAACGCGCTATTGCAACTCTTTGTCTTTCACCGCCGCTCACTTCATGTGGATATTTATTGTAATATTGGTCTGGTGGAGCAAGCCCAACAAGATTAAAAATAGACTTTATTATATCATCTGTAAGTTTACCTTTTTGTATCCTTCCAAACCAAATATAAGACCCTATTCCTAATATTAATGTAATAAATGCGAACGCAATAAACCACAGAGATGAATCATCTTTTCGAATTGTCGCAGTTAAAAAAAGGATAATACTAATTACAAAACTAACCACCAATCCTGCTTCTGAATAGTAGGCCCTTTTAATTGTCTCCCGAGTTTTTTTATCCTCAATTTTGTCGTGGACAACCAAAGGATGTTGAGCAGCTTCCCCCAACCTTAGCCTAGGACTCAGAGAAGAATAGGGGTTTTGAAACACAATTTGAGTTTTTACATTTCCTTTGGTTGTTTTTAGTTCATCAAAAGAAATTTGTTTTCCATTCCAAAAAACTTCTCCAGATGTTTCTGGCTCTAATCCCGCAAGAATTCGCGCTGTAGTGGTTTTTCCACAACCACTTTCTCCAACTAAACAAAATATTTCTCCTTTGTCAATTGAAAAATTAATGTCATCAACCGCATGGACAAAATCAGTATCTTTTGAAAATATCCTGCTAAGTGCTCCCGTTTGAACGGGGAAATATTTTTTCAAGGATCTAATCTCAATTACGGGTATATTGCCATTAGAAGACGTTTTATTAATATTATTCTCTGTATTTTTAGAAGTCATCATTATATTTCAAACACCTTACCTTGTGATTTGGATTATCACCGCCAATTTTTCCATTAATAATATTAAGAAGTTCTGGTGGTTCTTCATTACAGATATCCTTCCGATAGGAGCATCTACTAGCAAATCTACATCCTTTTATCTCAAAACGTAAATCCGGTGGCGTACCTGGAATCGAAATTTGTTTTTTCTTTGTTTTATCCTGAACATCAGGTATTGCATTCAGTAATGCCTCAGTATAGGGATGTTGGGGGTTAGCAAAGATATCTTTTGTCGTCCCAATTTCGACCAACTGTCCCGCATACATTATTGCTAACCTTTGAGTAATTTCTGCGACAACTCCTAGATCATGACTAATGAAAATCATTGTCAAATTATATTCAGATTTTAATTCACGTAGTAGTTTCAATATTTTAGCTTGCACAAGCACATCTAAAGCAGTCGTTGGTTCATCAGCAATTAATAAGGTTGGTTGTAATATTACTGAAAGAGCTATCACAATCCTTTGCTGCATACCCCCTGAGAATTGATGCGGATATTCGTTTATTCTATCTTTAGATATTTCAATTCTTTCAATTATTTTATTTATTTCATCCCATTTACTATTTGACCACATATCGTGAGCCTTGAATGTGTCAATAAAATGACTTGCAACTTTTTGGAGAGGGTTAAGTGCATTTTGTGAAGCTTGAAAAATCATCGAGATTTTTTTTCCTCTAATTTTAGATAGATCTTCGTCTGAGAGGATAGATACATCATTATCATCAAAATTGATAGAACCTGCTTTAATCTCTCCACCTTTCAAGAGTCGCATTAACGATAAACCAATTGTAGTTTTTCCGCATCCCGACTCCCCAACTAAACCCATTGATTCACCAGATTTGAGAGAAAAAGATACATCATCAACCGCTCGTAGATTACCTTCCTTCATTGGATATTCGATGACTAAATTTTTAACTTCCAATATCACTTTATCACTAATATTAATCACCCTCATTGATCATTGGATTGAATTTATCATTCAATGCATCACCAATAAGTGAATAAGCAAACGACAGTAGGAAAATAAAAAATCCTGGGAAAAGGATTAACCAAGATCTTGATCTAACTTTGGTAAGCCCTCTATTTACGAAAACATCAAATCCCCAATCAGCTGTTGGAGATTGAACACTTAATCCCAAAAATGCCAATCCTGCATTAGTGAGAATTGCTTCTGTCATATTAAAAGGAATTAGAGCTAGTGGAGCTGCAAGTATATTGGGGATAACGTATTTAACAATAATTGTGATATTACTTGCACCCATCGATTTACCTGCATCTATATAAGCTTCTGTTTTTATTCTTAATACTTGAGAACGAGCCACTTTGAAGTATAAAGGAATATACACAACAGCGGTTGCCACAGAAACAGCCATAAGGATACCTAAATCTCCATATTCACTTAATGCTATCGCTAAGCTGATTGCAAGTAGTAGTGAAGGAAATGAATATATTGCATCTGAGATTGAATTCAACAATCTATCTACAAAACCTCCAAAGTAACCCGATAATACACCCATTGGAATACCGATTGTCAAAGCAATCACTGTTGCGGTTAACGACATTTGTAATGCTAATCTTGAACCATAGATCACTCTGGAAAATACATCTCTTCCCAACAAATTTGTACCCATTATATGACTAAAATCAGTGGGATCCAAAGTCCAAGAAGGGGGAGAATACCTGCAAAATCCCTCGCTAGATGTATATTCTTGGGTACAATTGGCATTGCGTTCGGCAAAATGGTAAGGTGATATGTAGTCTGCAAATAAAGCCATGAATACGATTATCGATAAGATGAAAATTCCAAATGAAAGGGACTTATTTTTATTCACGTATTTAAAGAAATCACGTAAATTATGAATGCTTGAATTTGAATTTGGTTTAACAAAAACACCTGTTACCATAATTCCCACTTCAGAATTTTATTCTCGGATCGAGAATTGCATATAATATATCAGATAGGAGACTAACTATACTTACAATGAACATGAATATTACAAAAGCTCCCTGCACTGCAGGAAAGTCTCTATTAACAATTGCACTGAATAAATATCTCCCTAATCCTGGAATATTGTAAACAGTTTCTGTTAGAATTGCTCCTGAAAGTAAAAGAGCAAATTGAAGACCAATTAATCCAATTACTGGTATTACTGCATTTTTTAATGCATATCTCTTGATCACCTTGTTTTCAGAAATACCCCGAGCTCTCGCGAATTGCACATATTCCTGCTCCAATTCGTGAATCATATTGGTTCTCACCTGTCTTGAAATTGAAGATGCAATTAGCATACCCAAGGTAAATGAGGGTAAAACTAAGTGAATCAGGATATCCAATGCAATACTTGGTTTTCCGCTCAGTAAGGCATCTATAATCCATATTTCTGTGTAGTGATTGAAATCATCCGTTAATCCTGGCGAAAGTATACCTAATGGGGGAAAGATTGGAATGGTTCCTTCAGACAGGGTACCTCCTTCACCTAATCTTATTTGTAAAATGATTCCCATTAAGAAAATAGGTGTTGCGTAAATTCCAATTGTAAAAATTCTTATAATTTGATCTTTTGTTTTTCCTCTATTGGCTCCAGCTACCCCTCCTAAATAAATCCCAAGTGGAATTCCAATTAAAGAAGCCGATACGGCTAGCATTAGTGTCTGTCCAAAGACTAATTTTAACTCTTGACCAACATCTGCATTGGAAAAAATTGAATCACCAAAATCAAAAATGGTTAGTAGTGCAAAATTAACAATAACTACAATGAGGAATATGCGAATCAATAATTTATTTTGTTGAATGAAATTTCTTAGAAATTTTAATAATGTCTTTCTTTTTTTACTTCGAATGTAGTTATAGATAAATAAGGTTACTATGGATACAAGAAATATAACATAAGTACCAAAGAATCCCATGAGTGCCATCTGTGAGTTATTAGGTGTTCCGCA
>JACZSS010000122.1 GCA_022574115.1 Candidatus Heimdallarchaeota archaeon
TGATCTTGCTGTGTATCTCTCGATCAAGTAAAATTCGTTTTCGCATCTTGATATTGCAAAGTACATGCTCTACACTAGCTTTTGTATTGGTTTTGTTGTTAATTTATTTTGTTAATTCTAGATCGATCGGTTGTTGAGGTGAAGAATTAGTGAGACAAAGTATTTAGGAAAATTTATCAGCGCTTGCTTATAAAATTGGCATGCTGAAAGCGTGTTATTTTAGGAAGATTTCTTCCCACAGTATGGTTGATACTAGGTCATATGCTTGTTGAATGGACTCTGACAATATTGTAGAAATCCCTCCAACCATCAACTGTCGGCTGCAATTCATTTCGATCGCCTTTGAAGATTTGTTCTTCTACCAATCATTTCCCACAATTAATAAAGTGATTAATCATTTTGACAGGACAGCTATGAACGGGATTGATTTTCTTCTTGACCATCCGTACTTGATCACTATCATCTTAATTCTTTACTTTGCTTTGGATTGGAAGTTAACACGATATTCTTACGACTTGTACAAGAGTGGATATTCCAATCATATAGAAATAAGGGTATTCGAGCTCAATCCAAGATATAAAACGATTATTGAGGAAAACCTCCCAATAGCGCGGCGGGAAATATTTGCCAGAATTCTACTGGCTATCTTGGTGGGAATCTTAATTGTATTAGTCGGATCGTTTTCAATTGACCCTTTGTTTGAGTTCGCTCTGGGAACGTTTTCCTTAATCTTTTTTGGACTCATAATCCAACACATTCAAAATATTCAGATTTTCAAAACGTACAAAAATAACCCTAAGGGCTTATCAGGAAAAGTGAGGATTGGAAGGATCATATCTTATGGTTCATCCAAAGCAATTCGCTTGTCATTTATGGTAATATGGCTAACAGTTTTTCTATTAACTCTTCGAATTTTCTTCTTAGGGGGTTTACTGGTAGAGATTATCTTTTATTATTTCCTGAGGTATTGGGAAAGTAAGGCGGGTAAACTCAAAGACTTAGCCAATTAGACGCTTTCTGAAGTTACTGAAACAATCAAAATCAATTACTCAGCGGGTAAAATTATTACTGCTGTGTAGTTTCGAATCGAAAATGGGGAATATTTAGTATAAATTTATTGATCATCGAGCTTATACCTCCCGATATTAACTCGATGGATTTGAAAATCAATCGATTGACTATAAATCTGCTTGGAGATATTAAATACTGCCAATCTAGTTTGATTTAAAATTACAATTATTTAAATATGCTTGAGGGTCTGAATCTAGTCAAGCTGGAAGCAATCTGTCAAATCGACCTATTAGTATTTTGCATAATAGCGTAAGGTGATATTATATTGATAACTATATGGTTAATCAAGAAAAGAACTTATCTCTTAATGACTTATATTGGAATCGGAACATTTTTCCTGGGCTCTAGTGTTGCAATGCTTATTAAACCGGGATATTCATTTAAAAGCCAATGGCTAAGCGATCTAGGTACCGGAGATTATGCTGCATTATTCAATTTCACTCTAATTCTGACTGCAATTTTCACCTCCTCATTTTATCCCATTACCTTTTACTTATTGCGACAAAATGGCTATTCGACGATCAAATCAATTACTGGTGTGTTTCTAGGCGTTACCTCATTCATTTTCCTGACCTTAATTGGACTATTTAACCTTGAAAATGACTTGCATAATTTACACGTTATCTCATCGATAGGATTCATAGTTTCGACATCATTTGCTCAATTGCTATTATTATCTGGTTTCGGCTGGTATACCAGTGTTCATCTTATCTCGTCACCAGCGATGGATACAAGGCTTAGCTATACATCTTTGGTCGTAGCTATAGTGTTCGGATTTGTTTTCGTTGAAGGTATTCCATTCCAACAACAGATATTGCAAAAACTTACAATCTACCTGTTGATATTTACTATACTCTATCAAAGTACGTGTGTATGGCAATCCGATGAGCTTTTGAGCTCTGACTGATCAGATCGATCGATTCATCGGTGTAAAAATTAGCCCCTGAGTTGAGTTAACGATCAAACGGGGTTTATGATGTCATTCTGAAGTATTACTATAGATACGATGTCAATTATTGATCGATCATCAATTCTTCCTTAGTCTCACCTATCTGATCGATGTCGAAGAGGAATAGAGTTAGTTTCTTTGTCTTATAATATCAGTATGGAGTATTACCGTCGGGTGTTCTTCCACGAATCCGAATGAGAAAATTGAAGCTACGGTGAAAAAAAACTAATGGCAAATCATTAATCTCGCGGATGATTAACTCATCCTAAAAACAAAATAATTTAATAACAAGTTTGCTATCTTAATACGTGAACCTTGAGTCTTTGGTGGAACTTGAAGCTGAAGGTAAATTAATGAAGGCATTAGAATATATTGCAAATGATGATCTTGGAAAAGATATCGAAATCAACATACTTCGGCTTCGGTTAAAATTATCGTTAGGATACAATCCGGACTTAGTTGAACTCTACGATTTGCTAGACTCTCAGGAAATCACGATTTTGCAAAAAATAATGCTTAAAACTCTTGAGCTGGAGATCCTACTATTCTTCAGTGAATATTCAGAGTCTAACCTGAAATTAAAGGAGACATTGAAGTTGGTGAATCAGATAAAGAAGCAACAAAAACAAAATTCACTATGGTATGTATTATTTTTACAATCGATGACAGCTATCCTCGAAAGCCAAGGAAAATTAAAAGAAGCACTCAGATCTGTCAAAAATTCTATAGAGATTACACAACATCTCAACAACCGCCGCTTTTACTCTAAATCTCTTTTTCTACAAGCATCAGTCTATGATACTAAGGGTGATCTTGATAAAGCTTTAGAGATCTACTTTCAAGCAAAAGAAATCCAACAGGAGTTAGAATTGCGTCTAGATTTGGCATCAACATTATACGCCATTGACGTAGTCTATGCCAGAAAAGCAGTCGTATCACGCATTCATTTTACGGAATCTACATCCCCAAATTGGAGTACATTCCCTAGATTAATGTATCCATGAAAACTGAAATCTCGAGTAATCCCTCCTCTATCAATTGCTCAAAGATTTGTTCGAGATCGATCATCGGTGAGGAATTTTCGATCAGATTTACAATATATGGATAGACTAAAATTAAGTAAATTAGAAACTGAAAATGAAATGCTTGAGCAATCCCTCAACATGAAATTTGATTTACTATCGCTTACTTGTTCCAAATGCGTCTTATCAGACTATTTGGCATCATAAAATTCGGAATATCCGACCCTCAAACTGGCTAATTCTTAGAAATATCGAACCTAATCAAAGACGAACTCGGGTTCTAAGCCCAGAGAGACTTTAATTGCATAGTTAACTTGAATTATGGTTTGCTGGGGTATCTTACCGAGTGGTTTGATAAGTCGTGATTTATCAATTGTTCTGATTTGATTGGCCAGTGCAATGCTATCTGAATTTAATTTACTAAGGGTCTTCGATATAAACACATCAGTTGGATATCGTTTTTTCGGTAATTTAGATGTCATTGGTAAAACGATGGTGGTTGAGGAATATTCATTTCCCAAGTTGTTTTGGACAATTAAACAAGGCCTAGTTTTGCCTTGTTCAGACTCTTTGACAGGGTTTAAATCCACCAAGTAGATTTCACCTCTCTTTGGAGCCTTAATCTAAACCATCATCCATTATCGATTCAAAATCAGTGTATACTTCCTCGTCCACTGAATGATCACTATAACGTTCAATCAACCTATTTTTGAATTCCTGCGCGGACAGTATGACTATTTCTTCTCCAGTGCTGAAAATGAAGAGTTTTTGTTTTGGTTTGATCTTGTGTGCATCCCTTATTTCTTTGGGAATCGTGATTTGACCTCGATCACCCACTGCAACTGCATGTGTCACATGTAATATACATACTTAATCATATTTAAACATATTAAGTTATACTTAATTTGTTGTCAGATAATACCAGAACTATCACCTATGGTCTTGGTAACTACACGAATTGATCATCAACATTTTTGTTAACTCACGGAATTACTGGATGAATATATGCTCAGAGATCCATCTATCAACCCCAACTAGAGATTCTGAGAAATGGTTTTGAGCATGGCCGAGCATCGAACAATATAGTAGGATCAAATTGATCATGAATTGACTTGTATATACCTGAAATCAAGCTTCATCGGTTTAAATACTGAATTCAAGATTGTTAATTGTTTAATCACAGTCCCAGACTGGTCATTTTTCGCAGAATGGTTTCAGGGAACAAAACAGAAACCGCCTGTCCATTCAAATTCTTAGTTTTGGTTAAATAGGTTGGAGCGAATTGAATACGAACTTCATCGAAACACCATCAGTAACGAGCTATCAAGATACAAAATTCGACGAGAATTTAAAATTTTGATTTTGAATAGTTTTATTTAGAAATCTCTTTTTTTAGTATTCTTTGAACGAAATAGAGGTGAGATATGTTTGATAATATTTATTGATTTTCTCATTCTCAGTTCAAATAGCGTAGGTAGAAAGTAGGAATGATTTCCACAATAGATGAAGCAATAGCATTTGTTCACCAATCCAAAATTGTTACGTTAACCTCTGTATCTGGTTTTCCTTCGCTCATATCCGAGATCGTAGGAAAGCCAATTCGTGGCAGTTGGTGGAGTCACCCGCAAGGAAATCTAATTTATATGATATCCGAAGGATTGGCAGATTCTCTTGAGATATTAACAGTTAAACTGGTCTACGGAAAGGTGTCCTATGTCCACAAAACACTTTGGACTGCATTATATAGGGTGGTCACTGATATTGCTTGGAGAAATAAACGGATAGCTAGCTTGAATTCGATCGAGAAAAGACTTCTAATGGAAGTTGAAGACAGGGAGGTGGTGAGAATTAATGAATTAATCACTGAATGGCCATCAACCTCCAAAGCACAAAAGAAGGAGATTACCAAAGCGAGGAAACAGCTAGAATCAAGTTTATTGGTTTATTCACATCAATTTCACTCTGAAAAGGGAAGTCATTCCACCGAAATTAAACTATGGGAAAATTGGGTATCTGAGGCAACGAAATCTTCCGCTAGTAAACTGAGTTTAAATACAGCTATTGATCTACTTAGAAAGGCTTGTAATAATGAAAAACTAGCCATCTTTAAATAAGCTGGGGATAAGACCTGAATTCATAGAAGATCATCGTTCTTGATATTATAGATAAAGTATTTTGAAGTTACACGAATCCAAGATCAACAACTAATACCTTCGGACAGGTGTCACTAGACCCAATAATTAGATTTGATGATTACTTCCATAAAAATATGGACGACTTAATCAGTTTATTGAAAAATCAATTTTGTGGTTATTTCACTGATCGAGAAGACGAAAAATTCTGTTTTCGAATGATTGAATTTGCAGAAAGTTTGAAAGACAAATATCAAGGAGGGAATCAATTAATATTTTTGATACAAAATTTGGTTGGTGTGTTATTGAGTGAAACTGTTAAACTCGAGAGAATAGTTTGGGATCTAGAGAAACTTATATCCTCTTCAAATACTTGATGTGTTAGTTTAATGGGACATTGCGAATAGAATTTATCCTGATTTTAAGTTCATTATAAGCATATTTCATGGCTCGTTTTTCTGACCATGCGGACCGTTTTCAACGATTGGAGATTCCATTGATCAACAATTCATTCCAATTGCTTCGTATCAGCCAAACCTGACGTTCAAAAGAACTTGTAACCTGTCGTCGATTGATCTAATATTCCATCCACATGCGGTACGTTATGGCTTGGATGCCATGTGATCTTTAAAGAACTGTGCCGGGTCTTTCGTAAAGCTGGGAAAATTCTTATGCATATATTTCAAATTATACTCCAAGAGAAGATGGCTAGGCGCATTTAATTTTACCCAGATAGGATATTTCAGGTTTTGATACACCTCTGCCGAGCTTTCCAATGAAGCCACTGGATCATTATCCCCTACTAACAGCAATGTGGGAACAGAAATGTATTTCCAAGCGTCTTTTACATCTCCCTTCCACAAGAATTCTCGTGCATGACGAGTAGTTACGAAGGGATCTATTCGTTTTATACGCGTAATCGCTAATTGCTTGATATCAGATGCATCTTCACCTGGTAAAACCTTGTTAATGATGGGCAAAGCAAGCCATTTCTTAAGTAACGCAATAACTAGCGGGGGTAAGAAGTAAAGAGTCTTCGCTAATTTATAGGGAATAAATTTTGAAATTGGTGAGATGATAACAATTCCTGCCACATGTTTCGTAATGGGTAATTTAGCAGCATATGCTGCAGCAATGGGAAGTCCACCAATACATGAACCCAATAAAAATACGTTTCCCGTATCGATATCCTTAAGGCCATACGAATCAGCTAGTATTTTACGTTCTTGCAGTGCTTTCATAAAGATGTGATTCATATCAAGCGCTGCCTGTTTAACCGTCATGGGTCCAGACCGGATCGATTTCCCAGTTCCTCGGATATCATAGGAAAAAACATTGGCAAGGTATGATATTTTTTTGGTGAGTGGATAATTATCATAATAGTTAGCAAGCCATCCATTAACTAGGAAGAAACAATCCATATGAAGTCGTTTCTTTATCATAGGAGTTAACCACTTTCCGAAGATATGTTCGTACCCAAACTCCAAGTTATTGAAGTCCTCATACCAAGCATGAGTGGCTGAAAGGGCATTCACAGCAACCAAAGAGGGTAATTTCTCATCCACTTCTACCGATGAAGAAACTCGAGCGGAAGAGATTTGGGTTGGTAGGACAGAAAAAGAATTTGTGGTTCGAGCAATTATAAGCACAGTCGCTTTAAATAAAACTAAACGTAGATCGATCGATCCTACGTTTAACTCAAGACAGAATTCGCGGCTAGATTACAACGAGCTATTCACGGGAAGGCCAATCTTAGCCACCATTGCAGTTCAATTGACCGACATACAAAAAGCGGTGGCGGGTATTCAGCAGGATAGTACCCAACTCTGGTTAGAGCAAACTCTCGGTATTTGGTTGATTATATAGTACAGAATTTCTGTCCTTAAGACAAGATCTTGATGCGAAAAAAAAGGTTATCGTGCTCAAACTACCTATTAAAACAAATATCGTTTCTAGAATAAGCCTACACTCTTGCTTTTAGCTCATCTCGGACTAACTCGTGTAATTCTCGGAGAATTCTTTTATTATCAGATTTGCTCAACGATGTGCTTCGGATGCTTTTGCATAAGGCATTCTCATGAATATTGACTTTAACCAAATTTTCATCTACAATTTCGAGACTGAATGGATACACACGGCACGCAAATGGATTGAAT
>JACZSS010000123.1 GCA_022574115.1 Candidatus Heimdallarchaeota archaeon
GTGGAAGAATAACAACACCCTCGACAGAAGTGGGATCTGCGGAAGTTGTTTCCTGATTAATGGTGACACAAACTTAAGCTTCTAAATTGTACTCAGAAATTTATCCTTGAGAATGATGTTCGTATCATTTTTATTGATCTCAATCTCATACTGATTGCTATTTAACGGAATTGGCTCCATCTGGAGATGATGAGACACAGGCATTTTACAGCTTTATCCAATGGATCTAACTCCGATTTTAATCTTATTTGAAGATCCTGAACCAAGAATATTTTCAATCAAGAAAAATTATCTGATTCCATTTTATTTTGGTTCATTAGTCTCTGATATCATTGTATAGTCACAAACAACCATTTTGAGGCAAGGTAACTTGTCATCAATTGGTAAAGAATTATCAAAATTCCCCGCATCCAATGAATCTTGCAAAATCAACCATTTATAGTAAACACAAGGCCTTTCCAAAGATTTAATGGTAACCCCTCGTATACTGACCAGGCTAAAATTATCGATCGAATCGAACAACTAATATGCACGGTTTATACCTACTTCAGCATGTCGTTGCTGACTAACAGCAAAATGGTAGATGTACCACTCAAATGGGCATGGGGAAGGCTTTTTGGATGTTAGAGTTTATTGTAGCCGATGATCCACCTAAAATTAATTATCGGGTTTTAGAGGCGTTCAAGGAAATCTAACGGTAATAATATGATAATTAAACCATAACGATTAATTAATGGAAGTTAAAAACACCGCTGTGAAAGTAGTGTTCCAATATCAAGGACTGGTGACAGAGGCCTACAAGACGTTTTTTAGGGAAAACACGCCAGAAGACATACAATTGATATTTATTGAGGAACGAGGAGATCAACCCTTACTCGCCCGTGCTGAAGAGGCGGATGTACTAGTAGGGTACAAGCTATCCAAAGAATTTATGGAAAAAGCTATTAACTTACGACATATACAAATTCCATGGACTGGCTTCAATAATTTTGGGGCAGAACATCTGCACGGCAGAGACCATATTACCGTTTCTAACTCCCACTCAAATTCGCTTGCGATTGCTGAACACGCTGTAGCATTGTTATTCGCGGCTTCAAAATTATTGCCTCATCGAGATTCAGAAATGAGAAAAGGCGATTGGACTACAAGATATACTGAAACAAATTCCTTTTGGGTAACTGGTAAAAAATTAGGAATAATTGGATATGGAGCGATCGGCAAACAAGTGGCGGGGATGCTTAAAGTGGGTTTTAGTATGAAGGTATTAGCGATAAAGCGGAATCCTGGTGAAAAGGACGAGAATGTAGATTTTATTGGTGGAATGAACGATCTAAAACGAGTACTCAAAGATGCAGATTTCATTCTCATCGCACTTCCATTAACCTCGGAGACCGAAGGACTCATAAAATCAAAGCATTTTGAGATGATGAAAAGCAATGCGGTGATTATCAATATTGCTCGAGGTCCAATTATTGATGAAGAAAGTTTGTATAAAGCCCTGAAGGAAGGAAAAATAGGTGCCGCTGGTATTGATACGTGGTACAATTATCCAAAGGGGGATCAACGGATTGTTGAGCAAAATTTTCCGTTTCATGAATTAAAAAATATTGTTATGACCCCTCATAGTGCATTTAAAATACGAGATCGTGAGGAAATATTTGCTCTAGATATTTTAACCAATATTCGATTAGTGCATGAAAATAAAGACCCAATCAATCAAGTAGACCTCAAACTTGGGTATTAGTAGTCAATTAGATTTATAGGTCTATGAATTGACTCTTTTTAATAGTTTTTTTTATCGAGTTATTTATCTAGTCAGATCCACAAAATCCTGACTAACTCTGATTTCATTAAGCTCAGTGATTTCAGAGGTCATGACAAGATTGATCATGAAAAAAGTTTTGTGTACCAAAGGTTCTTGCGCTGGGTTACAAGTGTAATATAGAGGATACGATCAGAATAAGTAAAGGTCGATCCGCCTACCCAAATATAGTGGTAGCTACATAATGCTGACAGGTGATTCGTGTAAACTTATAATATGTCATCCGTAAATTTATTTTTTAATTTACATTTGACTGAGCAAGATCACTCAAGAGTCTTCGTTATCCAAATCGTTTATCTATGATTCCGAATCGGCCCGCACCAAACTTCGATCAATAGATCGACGTTCAAAGAAATCAGCCTTATGAAGTATCTTCCTGGTAAGGATTGTTGCAATATGTGGGTCCCCACCAGACCCCATAGAATTCACCACCTCACCCTGGTCCTCTACATCCATTGCATAAATAAGGATATCAAACTGAGTATCGTCCTTTCCAAATCCCCATATTTCGACTATCTCAGAAGGTATTGTTAACTTTACACTATTACCTACTCGTGTACACTTAGCTACTTTCAGAAATCTGATATGATCTTGGCTAACTTCGAAATCCGGGATCTTATGTATGCCACTATCACTCATTCTTACTGATGCTTGTTTTGATTCATTAAAAATCAACGTATTAAAGCTTTGAAAAATTGTCTAAATTTTTTAATCGGTGTATCATTTCATCGAACGATTTTTAAACATTAATACACCGTATAAAATTAGTACGGAATTTATACTGCGTATTAATTCAATAAAAGGTTTATACGGAGTATAAAACTTTCGCACTAAAGAGATGGGCTTGAATTTCAAGCAAGATCCACGGTCATACTATTTAAACTAACCGGAGCTTAATCAACGGTTTGATTAAATAATTGATTAAAAAAATATAGAATCGTTTAATTGACGAAGCGTATTTTGGATTGTTTGATTCTCTAAGCAGATTATCTCGCGGATCACTGGTGTACGAGGTAGTTACGATGCGGGTTACTACCTCACTGGAAATGGCCTGTGGTGGGCTATTTCCATCATTTCTGGTGATTTTTTAAAACTTGTAAATACTTAGGTGAGTTATCTGACTAATATCCGTGATCCTCGTTCAATTGAATTCCGGTACAAGGCAGAACTTGGGAAACGATTAAAGCGTTACAATGGAGCCACGCGGATTGACATTTTTAACAACCCGAGGCAAAATTTACCCATTAACTCAGATATTGAGTGGAATCAGCTAATTACTGTATTTCGACAGATGCAAAAAGAGAAAGGAATTCTCCCAAGTTTTGGTCTGCAAATCAAGTATCACTCAAGAAAATCCTTTATTGTTCCCTTTTTATTAGAATTTGGGAAAGACAATAATTACGGATTATATTTTCTTATCCAGAAAAAACCTGTCGATGTGCCTAAGATCCAACAAATAGAGAGAACTATTAATTTTGTTAAGTTAAAAGGAGCATTTATTGTCTCTAATAATATTGGGAATACCGCCAGAAAAGAAGTAAGTAGAATAAACGCTACGTACGACAGACCTATTTTATTCCTAGAGCACTATGGTTCAATACAAAATAGGTGGAAGATGAATATTTTCACGCCTTAGATAATTTTAGTTTACGAGCCTGTAATTCTTAGTTTAAGTGGTATTATTTAATTTCGTTTATGGACGATATCCTATTGATTGGTCTTCATGCAAGGGTACATCGTCTAGTGGCTTTTCCACATCCCCACCTTTTCCCGTCTTATCCAGTGGAATATCACGACCACAATGATTACAGACAGTTTGACCTCGACTGACCAATTCATCACAGTGAGGACATTTTTGCTTAATCCCTACAATTCGAGCACCGCTGGTACTGGCAATACCTACAAATCGTAACAAGAATGTTGCACCGATAAAAGCAATACCAGAAATTATTAGTTCATGGAAATAATAAAATTAGTAGTACAAATAGAAAGAACTTCCGCTTTTGCACACAATGTCATAATTTTTTATTAAAAAAAAAGATATAGCGTGGGCGAAGGAATTTTTAGTAAAATCAAATATCGATATTTTATTACTGGAGGTGACATGTAATTTAATAACAATTGCAATTCGTCTTATCAAGATTTATAGGAAATTAACTACTCATGTCAATACACCAACATCTAGATCTACAAAGAAATCGTTATTCTGCAATCGATTGCAGGGGATAGATATGATCGTAGTATCGCTTTTTATTGTTTGCTGGAACTAAGCGATTGCAAATATGAGCAGCAACGCAATAAGTAAACCATAAATTGCAACCGCTTCGATGAGAACTACGAAAATGAGGGATGTACCGAACATTTCCTCCTTTTCAGAGATTGCACCTATGGCTGCGGCAGAGGTCGGACCCATACCAGCACCTGCACCGATACCTGCAAGACCTACTGCTAACCCAGCGCCGATATATTGACCTGCCTCTTTGCCGATAAGTGCAGTTCCTGCCGCTTCCTCGCCCTCTTGGGAAAGTCCAAGAGCTTTTGTTGTTAAAGTTACTAGATACCATGCGATTATTGATGCAATGAGAGTACCATATATGATTTTTTGTTTTATTTTCATTGTGTTTTTTTACCTCCTGTATATAGGCATTTTGAGCATTCCTTCGACTGTTTCTGAAGGTATACCCTTAATTGTTCCAAGAATGATTTTTGAAATATCTTCAATCTCAGCTTTCTTAATGGCAAAAAAATCCAGAATGGATTCTTTCTTTAAACCATAAATTGTGAAGTTCTTTTGGTGTTTGTGGTATTGATACTCCAAAGAGGCTTCCTCCAAGACTTCAACTATTTTATCATCATCAGCCTCGAGAGCTAATCTCAAAGGTCGTTTGATGAAGAAATGAGGGAGAACAAAATTGAGTACGTCTCTCGGAGTCGACATACCAACAAGAATTGATCTGTACTGATTGATAATACCAAAATTAGGAATTAACCACTCATCTGGTTTGATATCTAATTTGATGGCTCTGCAAATTGTTTGCAGATTCAATAGCTCTACCTGATTTTTTACCCACTGCGGTGCGACTTTTTGTAGAATTTCATAACTTGCGTGACTAAGGGCAGACGCTAAGTAGTAGATTTGATAATCTGGATCGTCTGATTTCGTCAGTGCAGTCTGAACTGCCTTACGGAGCTTTGGATAAATGATAAAATCTGAGGCTGCTTCTACAGTAGTTGTGTCAAGCATTCGTTTATAATGCGGGAGTCCAAATCGACCAACTGGAATAATGCTTTCTAAAATGCTATCGTCTGCATTCTTGCGAATAATTGCCTGAAGAATAAGGGTCATATTATCCGCTTCGATTAGCATGGCAAAGGCAATAAGTAGTTCGGAAATCGTTGGATCAGCAGCAACCACATATGTTGACAGTAGTTGAGCGTAATCCCTTCGAAGGGCAATTTCAAACTTCGTAAGATCTATACTTGGCCGAGCTTCTATAACTAAATCAGCATAGACGGTATTTGCTAGAATGGCCTCGATTTCAACAACTGAAGTCGCATTGAGCATCCCATTTATATGACTTAGCGTAGGCGAATTTGAATGATACGCATGCGCTTTAGTCATTAAAAAAGGAACAGTGGACGACATCTGATAATTTCCTATCCTAGAGTTGACTGCTCAACAGTAAAGTTTCGGTTGATTTTCATCGGCTTGAATTCGATGCCATTTCCCACATAAAATTTACCAAAGAATTCGACCCAATTCAACCGCAACGCCTGTAAGGTGGAGAAGACGGTTTCTACTGGCACAACAATCATGGCACCAATTACAGCAGCAAGTATCCACCAAGGCAAAAGATCCGGGCTGATCCATCCATTGATATCGTGATTCAATACACCGTGGGCTGAGCTAATCTTGTCAATAAACAGATAGGGTAAGAATGCTAGAACAAAATGAATTGTATTCATGGCCAGCAATCGACCAAAACTAAATGTGTTGGATAACAGCGATATAATGTGATCAACCGCAAGCATTAACCCATTGACACCATGAGCCCGTTTCTCGATTGTCACAGTTGCAAAAAGATTTATTATTGAACTTATGATGAATATTGATCCGACCGTTCCCAACCCAACTGCGATGAATATTGCAGCCAATATAGCCGACACATAAATCGCAGTCAAAGTTAATTGAGCATACATTTCAGTGTTACTTTGTCTCCTATTTTTCAACTGGTATATTTTGAGAAATAGACCCATGAGAATAACTATTGCACCTACTGCAAAAGAGAAAACCAAGAATGCCTGATAATTTCGTTCGGGTGTAGTAACCTCATGGCCATCTATTACTTGTGTTTCAGTAGTAAAAAAGAATGCCCATGACCACTTCTCAAATAGAAATCGAATTGGTGCGATAGTCCATAATATGGTTTCATCACCAAAGAACGAGTTAAATATAAATCCAAAAAAGAACGAAGTCGCACCCAAAATCATTAGCAGTTCTGCACCACCGTAGTAATACCCGCTAATACCTTTTGGAATCTCAGTCATGTCTTTCCGTTTCGAATAAGCCCGTAGCCCTAGAAGAAACAATATTGCACCATGTCCGACGTCAGCAAACATTATGGCAAATAACACCGGGAATAAAATACGCACAAATGGATAGGGATCAATTTCGGTTGTTGCTGGAATACCAAACGAGCTGACTAATCCCCTCATTGGTTTCATAAATTTATTATTTTTGTAGTAGGTAGGGGTGAATTCTGGGTCAAAATCGCCTTTACGAAAATCAACAATTGCAGAACCGTCCGTTGCGGTATGCATAGCCGTTTTGAAATTTTCTTTAGCTTCTTCAGGTAACCATGCCCAAAGTACACATGTAGTCTCGGTTCGTCGCATGGATACTTCAACCTCAATTCTTTGAAGTTCTACACGATTAACTTCCAATGCGGCAGTTAAATCAAATCCGAACTCTATTGTATTGTCAACGAATTTTCCTGCTAAAGTAGCATCTTCAGACTCAAGGTTAGATATTTCGATATTACAGTCTGCAATACTCAAACCTTCAAAATCAACATCCGTTGGAATCGTTATATCCTGAAAATTCATCGTTTTGATTTTTGTCTCGACAGCTTCCTGATCACTTTTTAAAATTGTAATTAACACTATTGTATCTTCTTCTGAGACCACTTCATCCAAAACTATTGACCGACCATCCGTAATTTCATGGACAAGCCAATGTAATCGATTCAATGAACCAGGAAATATCTTGCCCAGAAATGTCTTTGTCATGGATGTGTCTGCAATTACAGATGATTCCACACCAATGACTTCCAATTGATTCAAGAGCTCAATAATTTCATTCAAATCCTTTACTCTAATTTTGATTTGGTCTCGACGGGCTATAATGTCTTCAGCGTCTTTTCCTTTTGTTTTATAAATTTCATTCACAAAATCTAAGACTTCATCCTCTGAGCTTCCTACGG
>JACZSS010000124.1 GCA_022574115.1 Candidatus Heimdallarchaeota archaeon
TTCGGTCCAATCTTCGCAGATCTAAGTTGACCCCCATTTCG
Source organism: Candidatus Heimdallarchaeota archaeon (assembly GCA_022574115.1). Classification (GTDB taxonomy): domain Archaea; phylum Asgardarchaeota; class Heimdallarchaeia; order Heimdallarchaeales; family Kariarchaeaceae; genus LC-2. Next base: position 42 of record JACZSS010000124.1, read on the forward strand.
CTAAATTTCTTAATAATTCTTTCATCCTCCTGATCATGTTGATCCAAATCTGTGATTATCTTAACCGCCACTCGAGAGAATTTTTCTATCAACGATTCGTCGAGCCATGATATTCTGGGAGAGACAATCGTCAAGCTAGCTTTTGTTCTGCTTAGAATGGCATTCAAATTGGCAATAATGCCCTCTTTTGAGGAATCAAAATATGAGAGTTCAGGAAACTTAGCTTCAAGATTGATTGATCCTTGAGAAATCTCATTGAGCAAGGCCATTGATTTAGCCGCAGCATCGAGTGTGCTTTCAATGGTTGAAGGAATTGTGTTGATCGCGTTTGTTACCGCAGTTTTACCCGCCTCACTTTTGCTCAGAATATTAGATTCGAAGTTTGTCCTCAATTCTGACAACGTCGAGACCAATGATTTGTAATTCTGTTCGGTTATCGTTTTCCAACTTTGTTTCTCCGACTCAATTGTCTGCTCTATCTCTGTTTTTAATTTTGTTTCCGCTTGTCTAAACTGATTGTCATCTCCTCCTTCCAAAGATCGGATTTGGCTAATAACATCATTGATTTTAGCCGGACTACTTGTTTTTTCCTCAGCAAGAAGATTTGAGACATTGCTTGATGCACTTACAATGTCACCGCGTACACCCTCGACAATGTTAGTTATGTTAAGATCCACATTTGCTGTAGTGGTTTCAACGTACTCGTTTATCTCCATTTGAAGGACTTGGAGCTGCGTGTTAACCTGATCAAAAATTTCAGTGATAAATCCGTTCAGTTCTTCTTGGAGATTGGTCACAAGTTTATCGCTCTCTTTATCTATCTTGACAATGTTTTCATCCCGTTTTGTCTTGTATGAGTCGAGATGCTTTTTGAGAACCATATCCATATTTTTGCTTATTTTGGCGATTTCAGCGGCGTTGGTTGCAGTTTCGTTGGTGAGATTGTCTTTGAATGCCGCAATTTGTTTGATATGCTTTTCTACTCCTTTGAAATAGGCTTTAATGTTCTTTTGAGCGGCTTGCTTAGCAATCTCGATCTGTTTGTCGAAATTAGTAGTCAAACTATTAACGCTCGAGCTTACCTTGTTCAACGTTTCACTAACATTAGTTTGAAGTGAATCTTGTGTCTGATCAATTTTACTGACTGCATTGTCTGTTGTTAATGTAAGACTTTCTTTTGCTTTAACGGTTTTGATTTCTTGGTTTTTTGTCGTTGATTTAACGGTTTTGTTGACCTCTGCTTTAACTTTCTTGAAAATAGCTGCGAAGTCTTTGTCAAATCCCGCTTTTGCCTTATCCATGTCTGTAAGTGTACCCGTTGTCAAACTTTGTAATTGTTTAATTCCAGAATTTACCTGGTCGTCAATTTCGTCTTTCCGTTCAGAAACTATACTTTCCAAGTTCTGAATTGTATCTCCGATAGATTTGTTTAACGAGTCAATAACTTGGCTCTTATTTTTTGAAACTGCATCGGTGAAATCAGTAACAAATTTATCCAAGTTGGTCATGTGTTTATTGAATCCATCTTCTATGGAAGAAGTACCAATAGTATGGATTTGCTTGATATTACCGATTGAATTATCTACCTTAGCTTCCAAGTCTAGTATTGAATGATCAAATGCATCATTAAGAGCCACAGTCAATGAATTAACTGCTTTTTGGATGTTCTCGATTAGTAAATTTTGAGTCAATAAGATGCGGTTTTCTTCCTCACCTGCTTCAGAACCTGTAGCAATTGCCTGCGCCCTACTTAAAATTGAATCCAAAGGTTGTTCAAATTTTTCCAACAGTTGGTTTGAAATGTTGGTTTCAAAGGTGGAAAGTGATTCTTCAGTTCCCAAGATCATATCGTCCAAGAATTCAGAAGTATGGTTTGACAAAGCACTGATAAATTCATTAGTTAGCTTCGTGGAAGTATTTGATTGATTTTCCACAAGTCCCTCTAGTTCACTTAATTCATCTTGAATTGTTTTGTTGACACTGTTTAACAGTTCATGCTTAACATCTTCAGTTTGCTCAGTGGATGTTCTAAAATGATTAATTAACGTATCCTCGAACCGACGAAAATCTCCAACAGTTCTGGTAATTTCCTCATAGAATTCATCTTTTTGTTTCTTATAGTTAAATTTAGTTCCAGGCATGAATACAGTTTCTAATTTCTTAAGAAGGTCCATTGCGTGCCCCATGTCCCGCTCAAAATCTCGTCGAAAATCTTCGAGGCGATCTGATTGGTCGACCAACAAATCTTCGATACTCTGAGGTACTTCATCTCGAAGTCCGCTAGTTTGGTCATGAAAATCTTCATAGAATTTTTTGAGATCTCGCTCTAGTTTCTCACTAAATCGACTAAACTCTCGTGAGAACTTATCTACAGATGATGTAGTATCATCTTTTATTTTGACTAAGAATTCATCCTTACCTTCCTTCATACCTGATTCTATGATTTCTACAATCTTGGTTTTTGCCTCAGCTGAACTCTTGATCAAATCAGATGCTTCTTCTTGAATCGCTAGTATCTGAGTTTCTTGCTCTTTTCGTCTGTTTTCAGCTTCCTCTTCATACTCAGAGACTCCTGTGTCAACTTTTCCTTTAAATTCAACTTCGGAAGACTCAATACTTGCTTTTAATTCGAATTTTACGTTATTGAGAAAGTTTTCAACATCCTCACTAAATTTGTCCATCGAAGCTAGAATATTATTTTTATTGGCCTCATTAGCTTCTTTGCTAGAATCGGTATCACCTTGTAGTTCTGTCAATCCTCGGGTGACTACGTCTGAAAGTTGGCTTGTAACAGTATCTTCAAAGGATTTGAACTCACCTGCAAAATCATCACTTATTTCTTTCATGAATACAGTGATAAAATTCTTTAAATCGGTCACAGAAGATGTTATATTTCCAACGTTGTCTGTTGAACTACTTTTTAGATTATCAACAAAACCTCCCAATTTATTTTTTACATCTTCAAATCTCGCCCCTAAATTGTCCTTAAGTTGGCTTTCTAGAGCAAGTAGATCTGTATTTAGATTTTCGTTACTCATATCCAAATTATCTGTTACAGATTGTTGGAAAGTTAATAATTCGTTTTTGGTGTTTGTTAGTACGTTGCCGAGTTCCGTCACAGCTTCAGTCTGTACAGTTTCAACTGATGTGGCCAATTCTTTCTGAATTCCAGCAATGATCTCTACCTGGCTTGCTTTGAGATCATCCACTTGCTTACCACTACTAGCTATCGTTTCTTTGACGGCATTTTTTGCCTCCAAAATAACTGAATCAGCCAAACCATTAAACTTTTCATTTAATTTCGCTAACGTCTGGTCAATGGTCACATTATGGTCTTTAAAGTGCTTGAGAAACTCTTTCGGCAAGGATTTGTCAATGGTTGCTATTCGTTTTTTGTCAGCCGAGATGATTTTTGCATATTTAGCCCTCAACGAATCAATAATCGCTTTAGTTTCGTTAGCAGACGTTTTACTCAATTCCTCATTCTGTTGATAGATTCCTGATACTCTGCCAGTGGTGAATAGACCAGCAGACTCAATAAATTCGGTGATTTCCTCCTTGATATTACCTGTTGCTGTTTTGATGAGTTCATTGTGTTGATCTGAGGAATTTTCAATGGATACAATACTCTCATCGCAAACTAGAGTAATCTTGTTTGAAAGTTCCTCTAGTTTACTAAGGAGATCCTGGAGTGGTTTACTAATGCTCTTCTGAAATGCCTTTGTTGATTCGCTAATTGAATTTGAAACGTTGGACTGATAATTATTTGCTATATCCTCTATCTTGTTGGTGTGTGCATTCCCCTGTTCGTCGATTTTTGTTATAGTATTTTGTAAATTCGATACAGCAGATGCTACCAAACCTTGTGTATCTGAGTCAATCGCCTGTTGTGCCTGACCCCAAAGACTGTCAATTTCGGAGGCAAGTCCTTGTAACTGATTAGAAAGATTCTTTGACACATCTCCTGAAATCGCTATCTTAGGTGCTAGTGGAATGTAGACGGTACCTTCCACAGATTTTCCTACAACTTTTTTTAAGAAATTCTTTTCTATTAGTGATTCACATGCCTCACGAACCTCTTGATAACCGAGTTCACAGTACGAATTAATTTGTCCCGCAGTCCTAAATCCAAATCCTATTACGACTTCATAGACTTTCAATTCCGATTCTGTTAACCCAATTTTACTCAATACTCTTGATAAATCTGACATGATGTCACCTATTTTGTTAACTCCTCAAGATCCTTGAGACCCTTATTTGCATTGTCCACTGACTGTTGGGACTCTGTCTTTAATGAGTCAATTTGTTCTAAGATACTCTGTCGTGATGTCTTCGTTTCTGCTTCGATCGTTGCTTTTTGAGTCACCGTATATTCGGCAATTTGTTTATTCAAAGCACTGAGTGCCAGTTGATTCTCTTTTTGCGCATTTTTGATCATCTCTTTCACTGTTTGCGAATTAGAAGCCAATAATTTATCAAGGTCATCCTTCAGTACTCCATGTGAATCTATTACCTGAGCCTTGGAATTAACAACCTGTGACTCGAGTTCATCAAGAGAAATTTTTACAAGATCCTGTTGTTCCTTAGTGAGATCCTTTACTTGTGCAAATACCTTCTCCTTTTCGACGTTTAGGGTTTTTTGCAATGATTCAAGATTCTCCAACAATTGATCTGCATTTCTGTTAATAATTCTGCTCATCAGTTCATTATAATCGACTTTAGTATTTTCAATTGCAAGTAAAAGTTTTCCCTCATAATTATGGATGAGATCTTGGGTAACACCGATTTCTTTTGTGAAATTATCGTCAATACCAGCATGTAACAAATTTAGATTCTCTTCTAATCTGGATAAGGTGTCTTTAATAATACCGTCTAAACTACCTTTTGTCACCGTTACTCCCATGAATACTTTCTCGATTTGGGTACCGATTTTTTCTCTAAATTCTATTTGAAGATCCACCATTGAACCAACCAAATCTTCATTCTGCATCTGAAGCTGATTGGTTAGATCAGTCTTGAGACTCTCGTTATTTATCTTGATAAGTTCAAGCGGGGAATTTGTTGAACTCTTCGCAAGCTCATTAATTTTTTCGATGATTGATTTTAATTTGGTGGAATGGTCTTTGGTTACCCCGCTGACCTGTAATATTGATGATTCAAGAGTATTAACCAATCGTTCTTCCTCGTCATCAAATAATTTAGTAGCAAAACCCCTTAAACTATCTAACTGGCCATCCAAAGATTCTCTTAATCCTTCTAGGGTCTCATCTGTTGTTTGCTTATTGTCCTTAACCCCTGTTTGGAAATTGTCTTCCAACTGACTTAATGCTTCCTGGGTTTGCTTTTCTAAAGTATCAAGTAATGCTTTATTATGTTCCTTGAGAGAATCAGTTTTTTTACCCAGCAAACTTTTCAGTTCCTTATATTGATTTTCGACATTTTTCTTGATTTGAAGTATTCTCTCAGAAACAGGTATATCAACGTGACTCTGCCCTACGTTTTCAGTCATTCAGAATTCCTCCTACATTTTTTTATATTCAAAACTATAATAATTTCTCATCCCCGTCAATAACGATGTATAAATTGTCGAAATAATTGATGTGATTTTCATATGATTCTAAGATTTCCTTAGCATCCTCCAACACACTTTTGGCCTTCGACTTTTCATTTGCGTTTAGGTATGCCATAATCGACATTTTAAGCATCGATCTGATGGCATAATGAAAAATCTTAACATCGGTTTTATCAACTTCTTGCTTATATTTTAATCCAGCTTCTCGATAATTGCTGGTGGATCGCCACTCCACACCTGCTTTTTTGAAGTATCTACCAGCTTTCTCGTAGGCTTTGGCAGCAAAGTAATCGTTGTTTGCCTTACTGAATCCTTTGGCCACGTTTTCTTGAAGATCAGCAATTTTTTCATAATCATTAGTTCTTTCGAGTCCTAACGTCGCAAGTTCTAACAATTCCCACGAAGTCTGAGATTGACCTCCTTCTAGGGCAGCCTTAGCTGTATCTGATAACTGACCACTCAATTCGTAGATAAGAGAACTATCGGTAATACTTCGAAAATGATCTTCAACTATTCTTAAATCTCTGCGAGAAGGCATTAATCCTCTTTGTGATTGATCTATTAATCGATCTAAGATGAGAATTACCTCTGATCTAGGATCAATTGGTCGATATGCATGAGAGATCAACTCAAACATTGCGTAAGATTCAAACGCGAAGTGATCATCTTGCGTTATCGAAAATAAGAGTTTGTTTCTTAGTCCCTCAATAACTTCTCGACTATGTTTTTGGGCATATTCATGAATGCTGAAGAAATTCAGTGAAAACTTGGATACGTCCCGTAGTAATTTCACTTCTTCATCGCTGAAACCAAACAAATCAGATAATACTTTTATTGAGAGTGTTCGTTCCTCGATCCCTTTGGACAGAAGCAATTGCCTAATCGAAAGATCAAATGGAAATCTAGTAGAATTTTGAACTACGATTTCTCTTTGTCCTTTGACCAACTTTCCTCGTCTACGAATCATAAGCTCTGCTTCTGTAAAATCAAACTGATTAATTTTCAACTGCAATACAAAATCATTGGCTTTATCCAAATTTAGCAAAGGATCAATTCTGGAATGGCCTGATGTCACCAAAATAATATCATAGTTGTCATCGTATAATTTTTTGGCGATCATTGGAATGAGCGAAATTAAACTGTAATATCCATAGGAATGTAACCTATCCAAATCATCCATGAAGAAGCCATGTTTTTCCTTTTCTCTTTTCATTGCCTTGTCAATCTTGTCAAGATCCCTGAAAAATGAATTAAACAAAGAATCTAGAATTTCATCGGTCATTTCTTGTTTCTGAGCTTCTGGAGGCGAATCAACTTTATCCATCTCTGCATTTCTACGCCTTTGGATAAATGATCTCCATTCGGGTGCCATTTCATCCAATACTTGTTTGATGTCACTCAGAAACTGATCAGCCAACCGCGGCGACAAGGGGACTTCAAGCGATCCTGTGGCTATTCGTTCCTGCTCAGTCATCATCCTCAATTTTCTTAATAATGAACTTTTTCCAGTACCTGCTTCTCCCGAGATGTGGACCCATTTTACAGTTGGATTACTCCTTACAAAATCTCGTAAAATGTTATGGTACTGATCGATAATATCATTTCTGCCAACAAAATCTCTAGGATTTGTGGCGCCTGTAAGTTCTTCAATTGGATATTCCGACATAATCCTTCTCATCTATAAA
>JACZSS010000125.1 GCA_022574115.1 Candidatus Heimdallarchaeota archaeon
TGTTTTAACCCTTATCTCCAACGACTAAAATAGCCTTATTCTTAGGGCTATTTTTCATATCTCTGATGCGACTTTTAACTTCACTTGAATTTATTTATATACGATAACATATAGTTAGTGCAGTGAGGAAATCCTAATCTCCGCATCGGCTTTGGTGGCAGTCGAGGAGCTCAGATATTTTGGAGGCTCAATGAGCCTCCAAAATATCAAGCGAGGTGACCGAGTCCACTGTCGCCGGAGCAAGAAAAGTAGACCCTAGCTAAAGGGTAATTTTTATATCCCCAGAGGACATTCGAACCTATTTTATTTCAAGAGCATTATTCCAGATATTTTTGAACATGGCATCCATCATTTTTGTATGCTCTTTTGATTGAATTAGGACAGCATAGTTTTCTTTCTTCGGAGAAATGTATAAGGTTTTATCATCATAAATAAAAACTGTAGTTTCAAAACTATTATGCATATCAACCGGAAGCTGTTTTATCTCCGCATCAGAATAATATTTTTGAATAATTTTTTTATTTCTGTTTTGCATATACCAAATTTCTTTTTGATTATTATACGCTTCTAGTTTGTCTATGAGGGCGTCTAGCTTGGCATTACCGTTTTTAAATTCAGCTAAACTTTGATTTGTAAATCCTGCTCGGCTAGTTGTAAGATTCTGATTTGGCACATCAGCATAAAGCCGAAGGTCGGTTTCGTTGTTTCCGTTAACTAGAGTGTAAAAAATGGTAATATTCTGATTTACCTCTGCTCTTATTATTGCACCAAAACCAAGCGTATCATTACGCTCTCGTATAATTTCCACATCAGCTCCGGTTATATGATCAAATATTGGTCTTGAGAGATCAGTATCTGGATCAAATTGGCTTGGAGTTAGCTGATGGGCAGCGGCATTAGTTCGATTTGGGTCTTGAGCTGCATTACTAATAGGTAAAAAGTAACCAGCTAAGACTAAAATAATTAAAAGCAAATATGGTACAATTCGCATATTCATTCCGTCAGTCTCAAGTAGACGTAAAGTACGGCCTATCAAGTTTTCACCCTTTAATTGTTAATTTAAATAATGTGTAACGTTACGCACAAAATGAGAGCTACCGAAATCACAGCGGTCGATATTTCAAGCCTTCGCTGATCTTTCGACGAGATAAACATGATCAGATATGAAGTTATAACAACAACTAATGTTTAGGTTTTAGCAAATTTGGCTCGAGATACAACCATCCAACATAAACTGACCCAGGAATGGCTGGATCAATGACTGGTTTGAGATCTGCGGATAAATCCCCATTTTTCAAAATTTTGTCTATTGAATTTGAAATCGCAAAATTGTTGACCGGACCCAGTAAATTTCCGTTCTTCCATAGTTCAGCTTCACTTGTGTGGACGATAAAATAAGGGTGACGTAATGTTCCTCCAACATAACCATGTCCACGTTTGACCAAGACTACCTCTCCAGACCTTTGGGTAAATAATTCTCCTTTTCCGATTCCCCCTACGATCATTAGATTTGAGAAATTTTTCTGAATTGGGTATTGATAGGATCTAAGAAATGGCTGAAACCATTCCGCTCTAAACGCATTGCCCCCATCTTGCCAGGATGAACTCTGTAGACTTTCCAATGATTCCTTAGGGTATCCATTTTCTACGATTTTCTTTACTCGGGTGATGGAGCCTTCATCATCAATAATTTCACTTCCCATGCCATTATCCTGCAGGGGATCATCAAATAGAGATAAGCTATCATTCCAAATTTGAGAATTTTCACGGATGTTTGAGGGATTCACTAAATAATTCGACGAGTGGAATGAAATGATTCGACCTAAAACTTCTGGGTGAAGAATCACGGCAGTTGTTTCACGATCAAACTTCACTTGTTTTTGGAATCTAATTTCGATGTCTTCTTCTGCTTTTTTTAACACTTTTTGAGGCAGAAACTTTGTATTTCGTCCGAAGTCTTTTCTGACTAGTGTGACAAACTTTTGACCTCGTTTTTTACTGATTTGTGTTTCAAAATGTATTCTAGAGCTTGAATTAAACAATATTCGGGATCCTGTATTGGTAATCGCTCTATTTTCTAGTTCTAAGGTGTATTTATGCTGTATTAAGGTCCCACTATCTGTATATCCCGCTTTCAGACCGTCAAGGTTTTCATAAATTAAATCCTCAATTTCAACTAATGATCGCGATTGATCACCAAGAATAGAGATTCGCTGCGGTTTGGCTAAATTAGGAAATTTAATATCCTTTGAAAATTCTTTTATCGTACTTTTAGGAGGCTCAAGGTTATCTATATTGGATAAGGTAGGAGTTCCAAATGCGTTTTCGACAAATCTTCTGCTTTTGGTGATGATTCGAATTGCGACACCTGACCTGTTCTTTTTGTTAATTAAGATTGAATTTTGATTTTCTTTTGTTCCGGCAGTATGATCTATATTTTGCAGAAAGACCTCGTAATTTGAGATCCATTCCATTTTATCAAGTTTATTGACAATATTATCAATCGATTGAAGAAACACATCTTTGGGTTTGCTTAGTGAATACATCTAGAGGACCTACCGAATGTATATTTCTGAAAGGTTAATTTCAGGGCATATTCCACCCACAAGGAGTTTGCTCTCATTTTTCAGACAGATTGCAGGAATAATTTTTGTATCTCTTCCAATCGAAATTATATTGTTCAAAGTTTTAAGTGAAGTTCCCGTCATTGTCACTGATCCCAAGATTTCACCGAGTTCACCATTTTGAATTTTATAACAATATTGAGATTCTATTGAAAAATCACCAGTATAAATTGATGTACTTGCTGATTCTGTTGGTCCTATGAAAAGACCATCTCTGACTTCTTCTATCAACTCTTCAGATGAATTATCCTTGGGTTCTAAAAACAAATTTGTTTGGCGTGATTCTGGTGGAGCGATATACGATGAGGCTCTTGCATTTCCACTTGTGGTTTCTTGAAGGTATTTGGCTGTTTTTTTGCTGTGTAAATAATTACTTAGTATGCCTTCATCAACAATAATTGTTCCTTGGGTTTTTGAACCTTCATCATCATACTCTGCCCAACCTACGGCTCTGATATGAGGATCGTCTATGAGTGTCAATTCTGGTGATGCAACTTTGTAACCTTTTAACCCAGAAAGGTAAGAATTATTGGTTATGATTTGATCCCCTTCACATGCGTGTCCTATGGTTTCATGAATTAGACTGTATGTTGCATCCTGTGATAATACAACTGGGTATTTACCTGGGTTGGGATATTTGGCTGTTACTAGATTTTTGATTTTATACAGCAGATCATTAACGTGATTTTCTAATTCCTTCCACGAGATATCAGATTTACTGATTCCTCCTATTGTTTCGTGTACCCGAGTTTTGTAATTGTGCTTGTTAAAGACTTCAATATTAACCAACATCATGGATTGACTAATGGAAATTTCGTTTAAGTTAGTTGATTGATAAAATTTTTGGAGTGAATTACCTTGAATATCAATCTGGAAACGGATATCCTCATAGCCTTGTAACAGGTAAGCAATATCATTTGCTAATAAACGTGATTCTTCTTCAAAATTGTCGTTAATGGGTCCTTCATCCCTGATATCGATATTTGAACGATATCTGGTGACGTGTTCTCTCGGTAAACGAGACGTCTGTTTATCCACTTGATCAAGCATAGAATCCGCGGTAATGACTTTATTAGACGCTTTGTTTAATTCATCTCCCAGATTAGAAAGGTCATTTGTTGCAAAAAAACCATCAGCATTCCCTTTGATGAGCTGAAATCCTGTTCCCCAATCTGTATTACTGAAGAAGTGGGAGCTAAAATCGTGATAAATTGTCTGCGTTTGGGAAAAACGATATTCTTGCAGTGCAGATGAGGAGTCCAGTCCTTGTCCTACAAGCAGAGTTAAGAGAGGCAAATGGTCGATCAGTTCTACTTGAGCTTGTGATGGAAACGAAATAAGAAGAGCCTCAAATTAATTTGGGTTTATCGGTTAATAAAACTATACTAATTCTGTCCGTTGAAAATGATTTTTTGAAGTACCCCTTTGATAGTCAATAATACATAAACCATTTAAACTGGATAATTCTGATTTTAATGAGATAATTGTCTGAGAAAGATGATTTGCTAAAACCTTCAATCAATTCTCTGATTGCTCTAGGCTGGTCTGAATATGAATCCAAGACATACAGTGCTCTTGTAGGTCAAGGTCGGTCGACTGCTTATACAATTGCCAAAAAAAGCGATGTTCCCCAAAATCGGGTTTATCAAATTCTTAACAAACTAAAAGAAAAGGGTCACGTACAGGCGATAAGCGCTTTCGGGGGACCGACGAGATACACCGCAGTAAATCCGCAACAAGTGCTGGATCTGGCTAGTCGAGAATACAACGGTTTGATTGGCAATGCAAAAGATGCGCTTAAAGTTCTTCAAGAACGTGAATCCGATGTTGATTTACCCAAAACTTTCACAATCGCTGGGAAACGAGAAGTTAATGTTCAGTTATTTAATATGATCGAAAAAACAGAAAATGAACTCCTCATCGCTGTCGATACCCTAATTGAAATCCAACAGGAAAGATTTGTTCAATTATTCAATAATATGGACACAAATAAAGTCAAAATATTGACGACAACCCGAGGGGTGAATGATGACTATGAACGAAAAGTTCTGGCCGATTTAGATGAGACTAAAGTAAAAGTCTCGGAGGATAGTTTCTGCACAATTCTCGCCATCGCAGACAATCAGAGACTTATGTTTATCAGTTTGTCAATCCCTATCTCTCAAGATGAGAAAAAGGATGATGATTTGGAAAATAAGGATTATTTTGGATTTTATATGGAACATGAAGAGACTACCGAAATGTTTCGACGACTATTTGAATCATCTTGGGAGAATGCGATTCCAGCTGAAGAATATGTTAAATCACAAGATTGATTCCTAGATATCCAATTATGATCTAATTAAGTTTTATTAAATGAATTCATAATAAGTTATAATAACTTTGAATAGAAAATATTAACCATGAGTGGCTTTGGCTCCTCAACTACTAGTGAAAGTACAAGTTTCAATCAACGATCTGTCGAATCAATCATCGAACTCGTCGCCTTGAATGCAGCATTGGCTGCTTCAACCCAATTGGCTGCTCACGTTAAACCTGGTAATATCCATCGGTATCACGATTTTAAAGAAACAAAAATGGAACATTATTTGTCTAGCGCCGTCGCTCTTCACACTCCAATGGCTGAAATTGCTAAAAGAGGAGTTATGGTGCAAAGAGGATTAATAGATCAAGATGAGGTCGATATGGGTTGGATTATTGCCGAAGCCGTCAAAGATGGCGTAAAATGGCATTCAGGTGGTTTGACCAACCTCGGAATTCTGTTCTTATTCGCTCCAGTTGCAGCAGCCTCTGGATATATCCTCAGCGAGAATGCAGCTGATAGAATTGACACAATCGATGTCAAACAAATACCAAAACTAGCCTACAAGTTTGTAGAAAACACTACACCTGAGGACACAATCAACATATTTTCTACCTTATACAGGGTGCAATCTGAAATTTATCCTATGTCTAGTGCTGTAGGCATTTCCTTACCTGAAAGTATCAATGAGCTCTTGGAAGAAGAAGTGAATTTACTTGACTTTTATAATTTGCATAAGGAGAAAAACCTTATTTTTCAAGAGATCAGCTCGTTTTATGAAATTTCCTCGAAAGCTGGATTGTCTGCATTTAACGAGGCAATAACCGAAGGTTCCTCTATGGTGGATGCGATAACACACACATACATCTCTTTGTTAAGTCTCAACCCTGATTCCATTATACTAAGGAACAACGGAATGGAAATGGCGGTCAGAATTATGAACATGGCTAAACAAGTTATTCAGCATGGTGGATATTTGTCAGAAGAAGGTCGAGAACTAACAAATGAATTAGAATTATTCACCAGAAAACACGAAACTACAATTAATCCCGGAGTAACCGCAGATCTAACTGCTAATGTTACTTTTTTTGCCACCTTGAGCGGTATCCGACCTTAAGATAATTCCTTTATTTTTTTAATAATTTCCTCTGAGGGTATTCCCTTATTTTGTAAATTTAATCTGGCGACCTTGTCCGCATAATTAATCCGTTCAATAATCCCCTCTCGGTACCTTAGTTCATGTTGACCTGAAATCATGAAACCAGCTAAAAACATATCTCCAGAACCTGTGTCATCCACAAACTTACTAATCTTAGTTGTTGGGATGAACTCCGTAAACTGTTCTGAAATTACCTCTACTCCATTTCCTGACTGTGTTATCAATAAAATTGCATCACCATAATTAATTTTTGGACGGAAATCACCGATTTCTGCCCCTGATGTTTTAACGACGTCAAATCTATTAAGAACCCATTCAAGATTTTCCTCAATCCTGACATTTGTTGCAATATCACTCTCTCCAAAATACCTAATTAACCCTTGCAGATCAATCGAAGATTTCTTCCCCAAGATCCGAAAGCTTTCTATGTCATTTAAATCTAGTTCATTTGCAATCGGTGAAATAATTACCACATCATATTTTGATTTCAGGCGATCTTTGACAATTTCGTAATTAATTCTGGCCGCTCGCTGTTTCAATCTTAAAATTCGTTCGTGCAAGCCTTGATGGTTCTCCGTAAAAATAAATTCGAAAGTTGTGGTGTATTCTGATGGTATTGTGATAAATTTGATCGAATCCACTATAATCTCTGGAATACGTGGACCTATCAGTGGATTAAACGAGGTAACAACTTCAATCTCGTAGTGATTAGCAAGCAACACAGGAGCTTGATAAAGTGGTGGACCTCCCAGAAGAACTTGATCTCCGTGATGATCTAGTGAGATGTGACCTACTAGCAGTACAGTTTTCATTTTGTAGTATTAGATCCAGTCAGGTTAAGAATCGATCATCTTCTGCAATTCTAATAGCATAGTCATTAAGATCAATTCCTCTAGTTTCTACTCTGGAAATGAAACCGGATGAGAGTATTCGTGTGTTAATAACTTGGGCTTCCGCACGATTTTTAGGATAAAACCGAATAGTTCCACCTGTTCGTGTAAATTCTGGCCATACTTGTTTTACTTCTCTATCTGATAAATTTCTAATAGGGATCGCTGTTATCTCATGGGAATAAGGCAGAGCTGCTAACAATTCTTTGATATTAACCATACGATCGACATATCCTCCAGTTTTCAAGATTAAAACTTGATCACATAATCGATCAATTACGGTTGAATCATGATCTACCATCATAATGGTTTTTCGATTTAAT
>JACZSS010000126.1 GCA_022574115.1 Candidatus Heimdallarchaeota archaeon
CCGATGGAAAGGTACATTCAAGTCTCTATCATCTAAATTCCATCCTTGGTATCGTAATTAATTTGGGTCTTGACACAATCTGGTTTCATGCTTTCACGGATGGTCGAGATACTCCACCCACAAGTGGTGTTAATTACCTTAAGAAGCTCGTATACGACTTGGAGGATATTCCCAAGATAAAAATTGGCACTATTATTGGTAGATATTATGCGATGGATCGGGATACAAAATGGGATCGAACAACCGTAGCCTTCGAAATGTTGGTGAACTCGTCTGGCAACGATCCTGGTGACTCATTACTTGAATACGTCAATTCACGTTACGCAGAAGGTAATACTGATGAATTTCTCAGGCCTGTGATTGTAAATGATCAAAGTTCAATTTCCCCAGGGGATGCGGTTATATTTTTTAATTTTAGACCTGATCGTGCACGACAATTAACTATGGCATTGACTGGATTGTCTGAACACTTCGAGAAAATTTCTAATTTATACTTTGTTTCCATGGTCTCGTACGATGAATCATGGAATGTTTCATATTTTTTTGATAGTGTTCACATTCAGAATTGTTTAGCTCAGGTATTGGCAGACAATCAAATTAGCCAACTTCACGTGGCGGAAACCGAAAAATACGCCCATGTAACGTATTTTTTAAATGGTGGAAATGAGAAACCCTTCAAATATGAAGAAAGGCAGTTGATTCCGAGTTTACGCATCGCAACTTACGATTTAGAACCTACAATGTCAACTTTAGAAATCTCACAAGCAACAGTTTTAGGGATTAAAAGCAGTAACTACGATTTTATTGTACTAAATATCGCATCTCCAGATATGGTAGGACATACTGGTGATATCGAAGCTGCGATTAAGGCAGTAGAGTCAATGGACAAAGCACTTTCGGAAATTTACACTGCTTGTTTATCAAATGGGTACACATTAATTATCACATCAGACCACGGTAATGCTGAAAAAATGCTTCACGATGGAAAGAAACACACAGCTCATACCCAGAACAAGGTTCCACTTTTAATCACTGCAGATGTTGAATTAAGTGGAAAACATGGTCTTAGTTGTGTTGCTCCAACGATTTTGCATCTTCTTGGAGTTACCAAACCTGATGATATGACGGGTTTTTCAGCAATTAAGGACTAGATTCACAAAAATGCGGTATCGTCTTCGTCGTAAATTCCTGTAAGAACTCTTTTTCCCTCGTCGGTCATTGCATACACGCTAACATCGCCCAAAGGTAGTTCTTCGATCAAACGTCTATCTAACAAATAGATAATAGCTTCGCCGACTTCGACGCCAGTTGGTTTTCTTTGAGAAATTGTGTAAATGATATGTATCTGACCTAATATGTCGACATCAGAGACCTTTTTCTTATTCTTTCGGATTTTGCTCGATGTCATGAGTTCGAGAATATTTAATCTGAGAGTTTTGATAAATTGTCTATCTCCACTCATATAATAATCAGATTTTACCATATTTTTTTATTTACTTCGATCGATCCTAAATTAAATAGTAAGCAAGGTTAAATTATTTGAAGTACCTATTCGGATGATGTCTCCTGAAATTAGAGCTACAGTGAGGAAGCTAGATAAGCTTATTGTCAAGAATAAACTAACTGAGGCCTTAAATCAAGGCATAAAGGCAATTGGTGATTTCGATAAGGAGCGGGCGTATGAGGATTCGTTGGAACTATTGGGAAGACTGACCGTCATCGCTCAAGAAAACGACAAAAAGCTGTTAGAACAAGAATTTATTTCTCACTCAATTATTCGTCTAATGCTCCTCGGAAACAAGACTGAAATAAAAAAGCTTGAGGAACAACTAGATGACAACTTCCTGCCAATAAATTCCATTGTGAGCTCACTTTTGCAGTTTAGTCGTGATAATCAAGAATTCAAATTCCATCTAAGATCGGTTGAAAAACAATCTATATTTGGAGGTTACGAGGAATTACAGAACATCCCGGTTCTAAATTTTGATGATGAAGATGATGCCATCCGGATTATAGAAGAATATTTTCCAAATGGAAGATATGTTATCAACTTAATTCAAATCGAAAATTCGCTTCACCACTCAATTGATGTTGATATTGGTAGACCACAAGAAGTTAATATTGTAGAAAACAGACGTGTATTTAGGATTAAATAAGCTTATACTTCAATAAGGGTTCTGATGTCAACTTCTGGCAACATCATCCCGATATTTTTCTTATAATCAATCAAAAATATTTCAAACTGCTCCATTTCAGGATGAGATGGAGTCCAGCTGAATTCTGCGTTAATTCGATCGGTATTAAAGGTCCAGTTTTCTTTGATTCGAAATATTCTAGTAGACAATTTTAAGGCGTTTTTTCGGAAGAGGAAATTTAAAGTATCTACCAAATAGGCTACTCCCTTAAGCATAAAATAAGGCAGTGGAACGAGCACTGTCTTCTTGTCGAAGGTTCTATTGAGCATAGCCTTAATTTCGGAATATCTAAGGATAAACGATTGTATATTGTAAATTTGATGAACGGTATTTTCCCGACATCCAACTAAGACGACTAATGATGCCAAATCTTGAGCGTTAACAAAAGATATCGCTGGGTCTTTAAACAGTACTTTGGGGATGAATCTTCTGCCCATGACTTTCACAAATCCTGGTATCGTTCTTCTGTCAAATTTAACATCTCCAATAATGTAAGGGGGTCTGAAAATGGTAACACTTAGGTTTTTGAATTCATTCAGAATTAGGTTTTCCGCTGCATATTTTGATTTAGAATACTGGCCGACAGGTTTTGGTGTTCTGTCTTCATCAACTGTATGGTCTCCAGTTGAACCGTAAATCCCACAAGTTGAAATATGAATAAGCCGATCTATGCCAAAATCTTTCATTACATTCAGCAAAACTCTTGTGCCCTCGACATTTACCTCCCAGTTTGATTTTTTGCTATCACTACCAACTAAAGCTGCACAGTGCACAACAACATCACATGTTGCTATATAAGATTCGTAAGACTCTTTTTCTAGGATATCACCAACTACAATCTTAACATCTAACTCGAGAAGCCAATCAACCACATGTTGAGGTGAATTCTTACGTACCAATGCAATAACGGCAAAGTCGTCTTGGCGAAGTTTCTTTACAACCGATGATCCAACGAGACCTGTTGATCCGGTTACGAACCAAGTCGTAGCTTGAAAACTCACTTTTATGATTCTACCATCTTTTTCATTATTTAAATAAATTAAAGGTTTAACTTCTCGAAATTTAATATTGCGATTTTCGAATTGCCGATTTCACTTTAAATGCAGTCTCTTGATATTAAATATGCATTTGCATAAAAATATTTGTGGATTCAATCATACTCAAGCCAAGAAAATACCAAGAAAAAATCCTCAATGAAGTTATTAGGAAGAGTGATACCAACACAAATATCCTGATTGAGTTAGATTGCGGCTTAGGTAAACGCTATCTGCAGTACTCACTGATAAACGAGCAGTTTGCCGGGAAGAAGATCCTTCTAATTCTACAAGCATCATCTTCACTTTACGAAACATATTCCTATCTGAAAAAATTAGTCAACGAAGATGAAATTTCGATGATAGATAATAGAATCCCCAGTCCAATGAGATCACAAATCTTAGCCAAAAGTCGTGTAGTTCTATGTCTTCCTACAACATTGATGAACACAATCCGAAAAAATCCATCATGTGCTGACGATTTTGACTTAGTAATAATTAATGAAATTGATCAAATAATTCGCCGTTTGGGTTCACAATCAAGTTTAAAACAGCCATACGCAAAGTTGTTCAGAATATTTAAAAATTCCACAATAATTGGGATGTCTGGAACGCTTAGAGACAACCACTATGTTGTGGATACAGACCAGCTCCATATCAGGCAGGAGCTGGCTACACTTCGGAAAACCATGGGTAACACCTTTGTAATATCAATGGACTCAATTATGGATACTGATATTCAAGCATACATCCAGTCAACAATAATTATTCCGACATCAGTCACCGATCCGAGATTACAAAATATCTCCTCAATTTTAGATGAGAAGATAGAATCAGTGAAAAATGAAATCTTACGGCAAATCAAGGCACATAATTTTGGATTTTACAAAAAAATTAAGCAGGATTCAACTCTATTATTTGGACCTCTACCTGTATCATCAGAATTATTGATTAAGTTTAAAAATGGGTATTTAATTCGAAAATACTTGTGGTCAATGACCGGT
The DNA here is from genome assembly GCA_022574115.1 of Candidatus Heimdallarchaeota archaeon. Classification (GTDB taxonomy): domain Archaea; phylum Asgardarchaeota; class Heimdallarchaeia; order Heimdallarchaeales; family Kariarchaeaceae; genus LC-2. Next base: position 4,234 of record JACZSS010000126.1, read on the forward strand.
GAGCAATCGAAAAAACATCTCTATCGTTTTGGCTTATCCCGTGAGGAAATTAACCAATTGCCAATGGTCCCTAATAAATTCTTACAACTACGTCGTTACTTAGAGACCCATAGGAAAACAGTCATTATTTGCAGTTACTTGTCATCAGTTGACCTTATTCAGACCTTAAGTACTAAATGGGGTTTTCACACTATCAAGGTGACTGGTCAAACAACTGGATTGGCACGTACAGAAGAAATCGAAAAATTTAGAGCAACAAGCAAACCAGCTGTAGCAATTTTATCTAATGTAGGAGAGCGTGATTTAGATCTCCCAGAAGCTGATCAAATGATCATTTTTGATCTAGTTCGCACCACAAAGACTGTCTACCAAAAAATGAAAAGAACTCGAGGGGGTATCTGTCGTTTACTGTTTTATGAAGATACAAGGGAAGAACATAAAGTCAAATCTGTCGTCACCAATATATTGACCAGGTATAATTGGTCCGTACAACTAGCTGAAACGTCCTTATCTGCGAAGGCTCAGATTATTTGACCGGGTAAGACGTATTCTCCTGAACATTATACCCTCAATTTTGTTATTTTTTTTTAATAAGATTTTAAAGTCTCTACGAGAAAATAAGTTAGAACATTCACCTAGTCGGGTAGAAATTAAATGTCAAGAGGTGACAAAATCGCCGAGGAGCGAGATAATCTCACATCCAAACTTTCAGATACACAAGTATGGAGTCGTGTGATCGGGAATATTTTGACGTTGAGAGAGAATGCCGTTGATACCATAGAAATTCTGTTTGAAGCGATTCCAGATCTCGCAGTAATTTTGTCAAATATCACCCTATACAAATCAAAGGGATTGATTGACATGACTACCTATAATGATCTGATGACTGAATGTTTGTTAAAGTTAAATCGCTTAAAGCGGACTGTTACATACAATCCGTTGCGTTATACAGATTAAGGAGGTGCGAAGTTGGTCAAAGATCTAGCTCAGCACAGAGAGGACCTTGCTGAAAAATTATCCCAAGAGCAAATTTGGGAGGAAGTTATTCACAATGCCGTGGGACTGGACGCTCCAGCAGAGATGAAGGCTGAAATATTACTAGGCGCGATAACAGATCTTGGGGTCATCTTTCGACATTTGAAAAAAGCAAATAGGAAATCTACCATTTCAAATTATGATTATGCTAAAATGCTTGAAGTCTGCTTAGAAAAGGTCGAACAACGTCGGATACCTGTAGATTTTAATCCGCTTGAACTTAAAGATTAAAGATGCGTAAATGCCTTTAACTTGTCCCGAGAGCGTCAAATTCTGCTTAAAATAATAGAAAACTATTTAGAAATTCTATATATAGCATTATTGAAAATTTATGCCACGAACTTTGTTATTTGATGAGAATGGAGTTCCTTTCAAAATTGAAACAAAGATCGTAGCAAAACAACCGTCTAATTCACTTGTTTGGACCAATTTACGAGCAGGAGATGATATTCGTCAAATCCTACCGATGATTGTAGATAGATCTATGGCATTTACAGAAGATTTACTTGAAGAACAACGACCTCGGATCCAGACTTATCAGACACTAGAAGACAATGATGAAACCTTCACAGTCGTTGTACTAAGCATTCCAACTGAAGATATTTTCAAATCGGATGATTTTACATTTCAAGTCTCATTTGTCCTTTTAAAGGACCAGATATTTAGTGTCGTATCGCGTGAATCAAGCATATTTTCTGAAATTATGTCAAAATTGATCGCTAAGAAAGAACAACATACATTGACATCATGCTTTAAATACTTGATTTCTGAATTGCTTGAAAATGCAATTAGTACGATGGATCAAGTAGAGGACTTCATTGACCATAGTGAACGTCGAATGCTGCAAGGAGGTGTGAAAAAAGGATGGCTAGCATCACTGTTGGGGCTAAAGGGTAAGTTATTTGACTCAATTAAGTTAGTCAAGGCAGACATTGAGCATATTCGGGAATTAAAGATGGGCATTGTGCCTGAAATTAATACTGAGGAAATAGGAGATCATTTAGAGGATCGAGGACTCTTTCTATTGGATGAAGTTGAGGCTCATAGGGAGGACCTAACAAATTTAATTAATCTCCATCTCGCAATCGCATCAAATATTATGAATAAACAGTTTTATTGGCTGGCTATAATAGGGTCCATACTGATTATTCCCACCATTATCAGTTCCATTTACGGTATGAATGTTGATTTACCCGATATTAACTTCTGGGAGTTGATAGGCTTGATCACGCTACTGACAGTAATGGCATCGTTTGTTATTCGGTATTTCTTGCCAAAACCTATATTAGGCTAACCGTCCAAACTTACTAATGAGGCGCACTAGCCACCTTGATCTCATCTATAATTCAGATGAGTTTTTTTACTAACTGCATTGATTAATCAATTATGATTATGAATGTACAGGGAAAAATCCTATGACAAAAAAGAATAATAGGTAAAGAATTTGATTACAATTGTGGGGAAATATGTTTTATTGACCAGTATCCTCATACTGTCAAGCTCATTTCTCGGCCATTCGTCCAACCAAATACTCAATCAAGATAAATTTTCATTGGATCAAACGGATTTTGAATTTCCGGAACATGATTTTGTCGATAAAATTCAAGCTAGTCATTCCTACCCAAAAATTGCATTTGTCAAACCAGTATTCACTGCCACAGCTTATGCCAGTTTTTACAGTTGCTATAGCCCATCAAATACAAATTACCAAGGATGCTTCCGACAACAGCTGGTTGATACTTGGGGAACCTCTGGCGGAACGCCCAATATAATATCGACGTTAATTGGTGACGGTTATCCTGCGAGTAAAATTATCATCATATCAGACGTTGAGGTACATACAGGTGAAATATTTGATGCTCAAGGGATCCCGCTCTATTCAACCATCATTTTTTCTCACAATGAATACGTAACTCTGCCAGAATATCATAATATGGTGCGTTTTATCAAAGCTGGAGGAAATGCAATAATAATGAACGGAAATGCCTTTTTTGCCGAAGTAGATTATGATAC
>JACZSS010000127.1 GCA_022574115.1 Candidatus Heimdallarchaeota archaeon
CCGAGGACCTCTTAGAACCTAATTCATTCGATCTAGTCTTCACTAGTTATGGTGTGCTTGGTTGGCTCAACAGTTTGGTCCCTTGGGCCAAATCCATACATCGATATCTAAAACCCGGGGGCATGTTTTATATTACTGACCTGCATCCATTCGCCTGGGTTCTTGATGATGAAAACACGTCAGGCTCTCAAAGTAATCAAATACCCCTATTTCCATCAAAGTGAACCAGTTTCGTTGATATACAGCGAGCTTATTCCGACGAGAAAGTGATTATGCAGAACGATGAGGAGGTTATCTGGCCTCATAACCTTAGTTACATCCTCCGATGTTTAACTGACACAGGTTTGCAATTTGAATTTCTTCACGAATTCCCTTTTTTGACCTGGAAGATTCTTACTTTTCTAGAACTTCAAGATGATGGATTCTATTATTATCCAGAATCATTTTCGGAACCAAAATTACCTTTACAATTTTCACTTAAATTTTTCAAACCAACCCGATTGCGATTTTCTTGAATATTTGCGGGACATTCTCTTGCTAAATGAAACTACCATCGATTTGGTGAAATCAGTTTTGGTTGTGCATGGAGTTGTATGATAGTTTAACAAATTAATCCAATTAATTACAGAATCTCGAACCAATGTTCTGAAAGAATACTTTTACGCTTCCACGCAATTTTTCGGATTTTTGCACAAAATACGAATTTCGAAAAATGAAGTAAAATCATCCCAAACAATTAAATTCTCGCTATATCACGAAACATAATGGATACGAAGTCCGAAATCCAGATATTGATGGGTAGAATGGCAAGATCTTCTAGGGCTGACGAAAAACATCGAGTCTTGGAATTAATTGACAAACTTCCGCATGAAGAAAAAGCATTCGGATTGATCCAGAAAAGCAGAACATTGCTTTACTTAAATCGAATTAAAGAATCTTTAACTGTTGCCAAGGATGCAATCGAGGAGTGCAAGTGAATAAATGACCAACCGCTGTTGTTAGCAGCATATGTGCGGGAGATGTCAGTATATCTAGGATATGAAGCGGAATTTAGTGAGTCCGTTAATATTGTCGACGAGTTCCTAGCCTCTATGACTGAGCAAGACCATAGCCTATGAAGCATATTATCTGATGATCAAAGCCAATCGATTGAGCTCGGATGGTAAATTTTTGGAAAGCATCCGGACGCACAAAAAGAGCATTGAACTAGGAAAACAAATCCCAGCGCCCAATGAATATAGTTTTCCATGGTACTGGGATTACAGCAATTTAGCTGAAGTTTATCCTGAACTCGGAGAGGTGGATAAAGCCCACCAAACTATACTCAAATACATTGAGGCAAGAGATAATGATCCACGGGACGCCCTATATGCCTACCCGATTGCCAATATAGGTCGTGTGTTACTTGAAAAAGGGGATACGGAAGGTGCACGTCGATATCTGAGAGAAGCGCTTAAATTTGTCTTGAAAAGTGAAGAGCCAGTAGCGATAGGGGATATGTACAAACACTTATTTGATCTTTCCTTGGCTGAAGCTAACCTCAAAGAAGCAAAATTGGTTAGCGAAAAAATACAACAACTTTATGAAAAGAACTCTTCGCAAGATAGACTTCGAGACCAGAGTGATTTAACACATGCTATCATACTGAAAAAGAGTACAAACGTTCGAGATCGAATCAAAGCTCAAGACCTACTCTTGGAATTAATTGAGAGATTAGATTTTTATTATGCAAATCTAATCACCGCCTCGAATCATTTGTGTGAGACTTACTTGGAGGAGATCAAACTTTATGGGCATGAAGAAGCGTTTGACAAGGCTCAGGTTTTAATTGACCGGATAAATGGAATTGCCAAAGAGCAACAGTCCATGAAATTTTTAGTGAAAAGTTACTTGCTCCAAGCACGTTTAAAGCCAATTACGGGAGAATTTGAGCAGGCTGAGGCAATTTTCCATCAAGCTGAATTAATTTGTGAGGAAAAAAATCTGGTAGCTCTCGGCGTGCGGGTAAAATCTGAGAAATCTGGATTTGAGGAGGATTTGACTCAAATGCAGCAACTTCTTAACCGAAATGCATCAATCCAAGAACGTCTCAAACAGGCTATATTCAGTCCTATTTCGATGAGGCGCTCTATTTAGCCAAAAAAAGTAATTAATCATAAAACGATTAGAGGACTTCCGATCGATTGATGTGACTCACGAACTCTTAAACGTTGTAATTCAGTCTTTATGGCGGTTATAAATCTCTTACCCTTTTGAGATTTCATGTCATATTATTTTATGGACTACACCTGACGCTTGATTTCATTGATAATTCCCTTTTAACAGGAGGTGACTCACACACTCTTAATAGTCCTATTATAGCAATTATGACGACTATCAGTCCACTCTCTTTTGTCAATTATCCCGACCAAAACTATTCAGGCATTAAAGTGATTCAGAATCTTTATAATGATAAAATATTTGGTAATTAAGCGTTTTGAGTCACACAACATTTCTTTAACATGGACATCCTCGCTATTTTTTTTTTGGGGGGAATCATTTAGTCGCAAATTGCTCTTTGTTGGTGGATCATTTTTTAGTCGTCACGATAGGTTTTTCAAATTACTAAATATTGGGGACAAGTGCTTGAAGGAGAGGAGAGTTTTTGGGGTGATGACTTGAATACACAAGTCCGAAATACAAGGATTGTTGGATTCGTGGTTGGTTTAGTGTTATTTCCGCTCCTTGTGGCAATATTTGGACGTTATGAGGATATCCGGGTCTTTCTTATTCTTTTTGTCATTGGATTCAGCCTGTATCGGAGCTACAAAAAAATCCTTCAGCGAGAAAAATACTTAGGTTTTTATCCGATTATCCTGCTTCAGTTTGGAGTGATGGGCTTTTTCCTCTCATTTGTGATTTTGTCATAGTGGTGACGTTTGACTAAGTCATTGTCCGATGACACAACTTTTTTCTTGTTAAGTAGTATCGGTGGTTAATGGCCGAAGATACCAAGACCAATAATGCTGTACAAGAAATCGAGAAACCCCAATTTCTATTCGTTAATAATCCATACCTCCAGGGCTTCTTATCGGGTTTCTCTCTTTTCACTATCGGTTTCCGAGAATTCGATCTTGGCTGGTTATTATTTGGACCTGTATTCTTCTTGTTTAGTGTCAGTCAATTGGTTATTCTAGCAAGGAACTCGGAGGACAAACCACTTGTTGTGTCCAAATTTATCCTGGTTACTGGGTTGATTTTTTTCTTTCCGCTAATGTTGTTACTTATTTGAGTTTGATTGATCTTTCCCAGGTATAGCAGTGAGCTCGTTATAACAGCAGATGAAAGAACTTCACTTGGATTTACTGATATTCGTTGGAATTAAAATTGCTGCAACAAAAATTGTTTTACCAATGCTTACACATAAGTTGCGTTTTCTTAAAAGTTGTAAACATCATAAATCCAAGGCTTTTAGCAACTTACCAAGGAGTTGAGACGCATTCTCGAGCACTTGATCCCCATGACCAAAAAGTGCAGTTGTAAAAGAGTAATTGAGCAATTTTTTTATTGATTGCTTATGTTCCGCGGGATTTATGTCGTACATGTCATCCACATGAGTTAAACCTTCACCAGCGTTCATAAAGCGGGACAGAATTGCTCGAATGAAAATCGGATTAATTTCGACGTCGAAAAAGACGTGACTCTTCATAGTTAGGAAATAACGTTCGTATGCCAGAACTATTTGAAGGAGACTTAATATATCTCAGGTACCACTCCAGTAGTGTCATTCTTCTTCAAGCGTGTTGTAGATGCATTATCTGGCATGTTTACGCTCGGAGATCCCTTCACTGCCCAATCTTACCAACCCAAGGGAAAAATTTTTGAAACCCTTGTCTATGGTTAAATTATCGAACTCCGATTGATTTACCAATGCCTCAAATGCCCCTGCCTGAGGAACCTAACGTTTATGGATTGAGGGCTTTAAGGTGGTATCATCTGATAGGTATTGTGATCGCGATAATCTTCGGTTACGTCATAATTTCGAATTTTGAAAGATCACTTAAGAATCCCTAGATTTACTATTTTGGGTTCGCAGTCATCATTTTATGGCTTGCCAACGCTATTAGTGGACCAAGTTATTTGCCTCCAATTCTCACAGCTGAGGATTATCAGCAACACCCGGTTCCGTTGACCAGGAGAGAGAATTTCAAAGAACTGATGGACAGAAACCGTACAAATATCTCGATCTCCAGTCTATGGCTAACTAGTCTGATAGCCGGCTTTGGCTTTATTGGTGTTTTCTTTGGCTTTATTGGACCGTTTGGCCGTTGGCTCTGGTACTTAATGTTCATCTACGGTTTAGCAGAGATTATTGTGGCAGCTACAATCCGCGGACTCGCAGATAAAGATCGATTTTCTAAGATTTTTGAATGGTTGATTTTTGCGATTATTGGTTTGGTCGGACCATCCTGGTGGTTTTAGCCTTTTTATTTTTAATCCCCAACAGTCTAGGTCCGCTTGACTAGTGGCATACTGCCGATTTATTGGTCGTTCGATAGCTCACAAAGACAGCAAATAGTCCAAATTCAGCTTTGCTAGTCAACATTTTTTTTAATTCACCTACTATAGCTGGGATCATGAATTATAAATTTCACAGTTTAACTTTTATTTCACTGTGTATGCTTCCTGAGGCTTCAATTATGCCATTAAGGGCAAACCCAGTCGAAACTGTATGGATAATTAATCAAGGAGAAACCGGATACAACAACTTGCAAGCCAATATCTTTGAAATACAGGTGACGAGCACAAGTGTCGTTGTTTTGGCCTCTGGGATACCAGATACGACATTGGTCCTTGGCTCGATGGTAATCCCGCCACACCCATAATCACCAATACTGCCTATAATATTCCATTGACTCCAGTCGAAGAAAGCGGGAATAAGCTGGAGACTGGTCTAGGGCCTATCGGGATCTTGGTTAATGGGATCGCAATCTTTAATGCGCTGGATGGTATGTCTTATAACAATCAGGGGATTTGGAACCGTAACGCCCATTATTGGGAATTAGCAGGGATGGATTCGTGTAATGGCCATCCGGCTCCCCTTCAGGGTGGCGGACCGCCACCTCAATTTGATCAGACCGTCGATGAGTCATACCATCATCATTTTTACTCATTTTGCTTAGCTGACCTACATTTTACAGAATATGACAATACTGTTCAATCTCCGATTATGGGGTTTTCTTTTGATGGATTCCCGATTTATGGACCCTATGACTTTGGAGATAGCCAGTCTATTGAGCGAATGCGTAGCAGCTACCAATTGTGAGAATTAACTCAGAGAGATAATGGACCCCAAGTTTCTGCCGAGTATCCTCTAGGAGCGTTTCTAGAGGATTTTGAATTTATTGAAGGATCTGGTGACTTAGACTCCCATAACGGTCATTTTGGGCTTACTGCGGACTATCCTGACGGCATTTATCATTACCACACAACCATCAACCAAGCAGAGAACGATGGAGTTTATCCCTTTTTCATTGGACCAACCTATTATGGTGAAGCTGAAGCGTCCAACTTTATAACCCAGATAACAGAAACAGGACAAGATGGCACCACAACTGTGCAGGACACAGATACTACAAGTACAAATGAAGATACGGCTCTGGCATTTCATCCTGTCATGACATCATTATTAGTGGCGCTTTACCTTCTGAGAAGAAAAATGGAACGTAAGATTGCGAGAATATTGAAGAATATCTAAGATGGCGTCACGTAATACTAGAGACTGATCGATCAAAATTTCGATCATATCTAACCTGTAACAATTGATCTGGACATGGTAAGGTCTAATAAAAAATTGAATTATAGGATGTATTATTTAGCAGTTGATTCAATTTGTACAATCCATTCGCAATTGAGTCCAAATGCTTCGTGATGTTTCCTGACAGCTTCGCTATCAGGTGCATCTAATACACAAAAAACTTTGTCTTCTTTTTCACTATAATGAATATTTACATGGACAATACCAAATTCATCTTTGGGAGCCTTCTGTAAAGTGTGTAAATCCGCTACCGGGATGTTACCAAGTGGGTGAGTATCCATAAATACTGGCATAATGTGGCCAACCAAAATTTATTTATAAACTTATTCCCTATCTGCTGTTTTTTGTCTGATAGTTTATTTAGTCATTTTCCAGCAGGAATGGGTTTTAAATGATCCAGATTAACGTTTTCTTCGGTTCGTAACCAATTATACTCCATATTTTTTGCAATCTCAATAGCTATTGGAAGTCCCCAAAGCCTTTCCACCATATGTAGAGACATGTCAATTCCCGCGGAAATACCCGCAGAAGTGATGATTCTCCCATTGTCGATATACCGTTTAGAAGGGTCTACAGTGGCTTTCGGGACCATCTCACGAAGTCGTTCAATGGCACTAAAATGACTGGTGATTGTTAACCCGTCGAGGAGATCTGCTTTGGCATAGATCAACGAGCCTGTGCACACAGATAATAGGTATTCAATGTCTGCTTGAACCTCCTTAACCCAATTGACCACCTTCTGATTTTTTACCAGAGCTGCGGTTCCACCTCCTGGAATGAGCAAAATATCCAGTTTGGGATGATCTTCAATCGAATAAGTGGGATTAATGGATAAACCCTGAGCGTTCACCGGTTCTTTAGTCTCTGAAATGGTGAATACGTTCACTTTAACGTCTTGTTGGAAGAAATTGACGTTGTTAAAAACCTCGAAGGGTCCGCAGAAATCAAGTACTTCAGCCATATGTTGTACAAATATGCCGACATTGAATTCGTTGGAAGTTTTATCTGCCATAGTATGGGATTTGATCAGATCTTAATAAGCTCTGACGTTGCACTAGAACAGGTACAATCGGACAATTCCAGAAGAAATAAACTTCGTCTCGAGCCAGCCACGGGGCCTAGCTTCACTAAAACAGTTTTGCCTGTTGGTGAAATTATGATTGATATGACTATCTCTGAGCATCAAATTACCACTGTCATACCTTAGAATCTGCGTATCGACTTACCCAGATCTACAGCCAAAGACCTTTGCTTCATCGTGCTCGTCGTGATGTAAAAGGTCTCAAACACTGATTCAAGCAGTATGGATAATTAAGAAAACAATCAAAATAATACTCAAAATCCATGGTCGATGCACAAATCTGATCATTTTCTTGCCCCGTTTATCCTCCCAGAATAACTTGAATCGGTAAAAGATGATCAGTCAGAAGGCTGACAGGAATAACATGATAATCCAAGCGAGTCGATCGATCGAC
>JACZSS010000128.1 GCA_022574115.1 Candidatus Heimdallarchaeota archaeon
AAATATTCCGTAAAAATATTGAAGAATATCGTGTCGCAAATGTAAAGCTGGGGAGTATTCAGGCTCGATACTATCCTTGGGTTCTTTTAGGAATTGCTACTGCACTGGCCATATTCCATGGGATTGTATTAGTCAGAAATGAAACCATTACTTTGGCAGAATTTGTGGCATTCGTCCTTCTTTTCCAATTATTTAGATTTCCAACCTTCATCAATATATTTGCCATCACGGCAGTTACCATGGGAATTGCGAGTGCCAAACGTATTTTGGAACTTCTGAATGGGGAGTCCCTGATTGATTCCAATCCAGAGGGTCACCGAGCTGCAATTCGAGGCGAAATAATTTTCGAAAACGTGACATTTGCATACACAGAAGGAACCCCAGTCATTAAAAATATAGATTTCGAAGTTGCACCCGGACAAACCGTTGCAATTGTAGGAATGACGGGTTCTGGTAAAACAACGGTCACCAAGCTTCTAAACCGCCTCTACGTCCCGCAGAAAGGAAAAATCTTGATTGACGGAATAAATATACAAGAATGGTCAATCGACTCACTTCGAAGTCAGATGGCAGTAGTGGAGCAAGATGTATTTTTATTTACAAAAAGTGTCAGGGACAATATTACGCTGGGATTAAATGATATTTCAGATGAAGAGGTTGTGAAAGCTGCAAAATTGGCTCAAGCGCATAACTTCATCCTCGAGATGTCGGATGGATACGACACGAAGATTGGCGAAAGAGGTATAACACTTTCCGGAGGACAACGACAACGCTTAGCAATTGCTAGGGCAGTTATTCGAGATCCAAAAATTTTGATTTTGGATGATGCTTCCTCTGCAATCGATTCAAAAACTGAAGATGAAATTAATCGTGCAATTAGAGAAGTTTTAAAGAACAGAGTTTCTTTCCTTATTACTCACCGAATAGCGCAAATACGCAAAGCAGACCTGATTATTCTCATGGATCAAGGAATGATAATTGATAAAGGTAATCATGACTGGTTAATGGCTCATAGTGCAAAATACAGAGAAATATTTAGCGCAATCGATTCGTCAATTGACGAAGGAGGTAACGGTAAAAGGGAGGTAATGAACTAATGGCAATGATAATGGAGGGCTTGGACAAAGCCGATTACGATCGAAATTACACTGATCGTGAATTATTACGACGAATTGCCTACTATTTTAAACCATACAAATTGCATTTAGTTTTTATCGTTATTGTACTCTCATTGGCTGCACTAACTGCTGCATTGGTACCTGTATATATCGCAGATGTGCTTGATGGTCTTGAAGATGGATTATCAGATAGTGATTTACAAAATCTTGTTTTACTCGTTTTAGTCGCGGCAGTGATCGGCTTCATTATGAATATCTTCAGTCAAGAATTAACGGCGCGCGCTGTTCAGGGAACCGTTGTGGACATACGGGAAGACGCATTTAATGCTCTTTTGGAACGAGATATGTCTTTCTTTGATGAACAACCGACAGGAAGGCTTGCATCCAGAGTGGCCAATGACACCAACGATTTTGGTCAAACTGTCATAATGACATCCCAGTTTGCTGGCCAATTATTCGTATTTTTCTTCATGATTGTTTTTCTTTCCATGAGATCCCTGAAACTAACCTTGCTGGTGTTAATGTTTGCCCCTCTAATCATGCTTGCAACCAATCTCTATCGGAGAATAGCTAGACGTATATCCTTAGCATCGTCACGGATTATGGCTAAAGTCAACGCTTTGATTCAAGAGACAAACTCTGGAATATACGTAGCTAAGTCATTTAGAGCCGAAGAATCAATCTATTCCGAGTTTAATGCCATGAATGACACTTCGTACCGAATTAATCTTAAAAAAGGTTGGATCCTGACCTCGATTTGGCCTGTGGTGAATGTTCTGTTTAATAGTGCAGTTGCAGCGATTGTCTATTTTGGTGGGGTTGAACTGCTTGGGGAAACATCTATATTGTCACCCGTATTTAATCTGCTTCCTGGACGAGACTTTACAATAGGGGAGTGGTTTCTGTTCCTCCTTGGCCTTTGGCTAATTTTCTTTCCCTTGATGTCAATTGCATCGTTTTGGTCCATTTTCCAACAGGGGCTTGCCGCTAGTGAGCGTGTGTTTTCAATGATTGATGCGGAAAATAAGGTTCTTCAGTATGATACCAAAGTAATCGACGATATGAAGGGAGAAATCGAGTTCAAAAACCTCACGTTCGGTTATAATAATGAAACAATGGTTCTCCGGGACTTTAATTTCCATTTGCAACCCGGTGAAAAAGTTGCAATAGTAGGCCATACTGGAGCCGGTAAATCCACCATTGCCAAGCTGATCTCTCGATTTTATGAATTTCAGGATGGAGAAATCCTAATTGATGGAGAGAATATCCGAAGTTTAGATTTAGAAGCTTACCGTAATAAGCTCTCACTCATCTCCCAAGAGGTTTTTCTATGGAATTCTAGTATCAAGGATAATCTCCTGTATGGGGCCGATATTGACGATGAGGATGCAGAAGCCAAATTAACCGATGTTCTGCACAAAGTTGATGCAATGGATTGGATAGATCGACTTGATAAAGGTATCAACACCCAGGTAGGCGAACGAGGCTCTCTTCTTTCAATGGGACAACGACAACTGATCGCATTTGCTCGTATATTATTACGAGATCCTGCAATTCTAATCATGGATGAAGCAACAGCATCAGTTGATCCATTCACAGAAGTGAAGATACAAAATGCGACTGACATTATTCTTAAAGGGCGCAGTTCAATTGTGATAGCACATCGTCTCTCCACAATACGAAAATGCGATCGGATTATCGTTATGCGAGATGGTACAATTATTGAGCAGGGAAGTCATGAACAACTCCTTGCCAACAAAGGTCATTACGCAGAGTTATATGACACATATTACAGGCATCAAAGTCTGGAATATATCGAGAGCTTAGCAAACTAAATTATTGATATAATTGTGGTAAAATTCAATCAATCATTTAATTAGATGATGATTTAGTTACTTTAACTATGATCTTGATTTCAAATATATTTTATCCAACCGCTCAATGTTTAGTATTCGTCGAAATACATGTTGTCTTCAAAAGACGCAATAGGAAAAAATCAAGCTAGGGGTGATACTATGAAAAAAACTTCTGCGAAGATGATCGATCAAGGGACCGTTGTATCATTCTATTCAGTCTTATTATAAATCAAAGTTTGCCAAAACAATCCCTTTTCCGAAGACACCAATTTATACTCGTTTTTCGTAAATGTAGCATCAACCACATCAGTGGTATGGGCATAGCCTTTTCGACCTCTTATCGATTTGTTAAATCTAGCAATCACCCATAGAACCATATTTTGAATAACTATGAGGGTTTTGTTCAACAAATTATCCTTAGGAAATGTAAGGATCACCATTTTTGGCTTATTTTGGGTTGCTTTATCTACAATACCTACAGCATTGGGATAACAACAAATGACCGCATGCGACGAAACAGCATCAACAATAGGTGGTTCAAAGTCGATGATATCTCCAACTGTAAATGAAGTATTCTCCAAGGTTCCAAACTTCTCGAATCTTTGTTTCGTCATCAATATGGCTTCAGGCGAAGCATCAATTCCATGGATTTCACTAATTCCAGCATTTTGCAAAGCCAACAGAATACCACCAGCTCCACAACCCAAATCCAAAACTGATTCTGCCTTGGAGTCTCTAATCTCATTGATATGCTTTTTAACAGATCTACTAAGTTTTTTTTGATTTATGGGTTTGATAGGTCCTGAATACTCACTGGAAAAATAAAGAGCTTTATCACCATTCTTAATGGCTGAAATATTTGAATTATCCACAATACAGAATTAGGATGAAATTTTTATTATTTTTGGTTAACAAATCAACTTTAGAAATGGGCGTAAAAGTGTTCAATTGAATGATCATCGATCCGTAATTTCAACAAATTTCCAAATGCGTATTAACAGCCTAATGCGCACACCGAAAAATTTACCAAGCTCGAATATCTTTAATTAATACCTGTACCTAACCATTATACATTTTGAAGGTTAAACGCATCTAAAGTATTTTGCAATAACATCGTGATGGTCATCGGACCAACACCTCCAGGAACAGGTGATATTAGTTTTACCTTATGTTTAACCTGATCAAAATCAACATCACCATATAATTTACCATCTACAGAATTCGTCCCGACATCTATGATCACACTATTCGATTTGACCATAACCTCCGTAATCAAGTGTTTTTTACCTGCTGCTGCTATTAAGATATCTGCTTTGTTTGTAAATTCTGAGAGAAATTGGGTCCTTGAATGACACTGGGTAACAGTTGCATGTTCTATTTCAAGTAACCGGGCAATTGGTTTACCAACTAAATTAGACCGCCCAATGACTACAACATTTTGTCCCTTGAGTTCAGTTCCAGAATGTTTTAACATCTGCATTATTCCGCCAGGTGTCGCGGGAACGAATCCTGAAAGCCCCAGATGTAATTTTCCCACATTTGCAAAATGCAATCCATCGACATCTTTGCTTGGGTCTATTCCCATCAGCACATCGAGTTCCTTCAGGTGAGCAGGCAATGGTAGCTGAAGAAGAATGCCATTTATTTCTTTATCCTGATTTAATTGATCCAAATAATCTGCGAGTTCATGACTGGTGATCTCAGGACTCAGTATTTCGACCGAGCTTGTCATTCGAACCTGTTGACATGCTTTTTGCTTGTACTTTACATACATTTGAGAGGCTGGATCGTTACCAATAATAATAGCTGCTAAATGTGGTTGTTGGGTTAAGGCTTCGACTTTTTGTTTTATTTCTGCCCTTAAGAAGGTCGATAGCAGTTTTCCGTCTAATATACCCTCCTTCAGCCGTTCCTTAAATGATTCTATAGTCATTCCCATGCCTTGCTACCCCTAAGTCTGCTTCTAGCGCTTCCTATTTTAGCTTCCCATCGATCAAAGGGATTTGACTTGATATTAATGAAATAAAAGTATGGACTGAAGTAACAATTGTGCTGGTATATATGTTCCAGCAATCAAATAATCTCCTCCAGGGATTTTTTGTTTAAAGTGGTTTATGGCTATTAACGAGTCTGAAATGACAAACAAAATAATTCCTATGATTGCAATAGCTGCAATTGTTGAACTTGTATCTGAATTGATTGAAAAATTCATGGCTAGGATGAGAACAGAACTGAGTAAGACCGTGTAAAAGAGAGTGGCAATATTCATAGCCCGAGGTTGTTTTCGATTATAACCAATCACAAAATAAAATACAAAAATTAGGATCACCAATACGAATATTAGTTTGTCTTCAAAATCGTCATTACTAAGAGTCCAAAAACCTAATCCGTAGAAGATGTGACCCAGTCCAAACAGCCCAATACCGTTGATGATATGTGATTCGACAATTTTTAGCTTATTCGCCATCGCTAGATCACCCAGAAATGATAAGATCATTGCGACTGAAAAATATATGAATTCAAGTCTAAATTCGTTGACGCCAGCAGAAACCATCGATCCAATAACAATCAAAAATGATGAAAGCAAAAATAGCGATTTCGAATTACCTTTTATTAAGGAACCTAACAGAATTAGAAAACTAAACAGGTAAATTGTCAAAATTAAATAAATCAGGTGTCTCTGTTCTGATGCTGTCTAATTGTATATTGCGACTAAATGACTTGTTGTAGAATAAAAAATCCACTAATTGTTAACAATACTGGAATGGGTAAGCCAGGAAGTGGGCTCAATCGTCTGAGAAGTCGATACGTAATTAAATTTCCACCGATTATCAATATGGATGCAAACAGTAATCCGAGATAGGACCATTCAATCAGTGATCTATATAATAATATCGAGAAAACCACTAAGTCTCCTATTCCTAGCATTGATTTTTGGGATAACGAGATGTAGACCGGCGTTCCCTTTTTTGTAACGATTGAGATTTGATTCAACCATATATGATCCGGAATCAGTGCAGAATTTACGGTTGACCTCGGCTTGCCAATTACGGATGATAATGGTCCATAAAACACGTTCCAAGCATCAAAAATTGACAGTATTAAGCCAAAAATGATGATTGCCTGGAGATTGATGTAATAAGCCATCATCCTCCCAGATATTGCCCCAATCAAAACCAAACCACCATTTCGGATCAGTATGTCGCGCTGTGAAAATAACCCTCGACCGAAAATTTGGATGAAGTACACTGAATATAAAATAAGTAGAATTAGGCTCGTAGTTAGTAGGAATTCCTTCACCATCTGATTTTCTTCATTCCGCAAAACATAAACAAATTCCAAAGTTGTATAAATGAAGGTGAAGAAAAAAAGAAGTGTATAGACCAGTCGGGTTCCAAGATTCTTTAGTTTTATGAAAATGATGTAAAATGCAAGAAGGCTAAATAATAGGAGGATTATAAATCCAATCAATAGATTTTGATCAAATATTACGACGGAGTCATCAGTTGCTGTATCTCCATTGAGAAGTAATCCAGAACCGATTAGTGATTCCAAAGAGACAACTGAAATGATGAGGTAAAGCACAATTTTTACGCTTGAAAAATAGAAATAGTTTGTACTCATCTAATTCACTAAATTCCTTGTATAGAATGGAAAATGATATCGGTGATAGCCGCATTCGTCTGGGTTTTCGGTGGACTCATCATGCAGAAATAATATCCGTCTGAAACATTCGTAAATTTTGCCAATTCCACAATTCCTTTCTTGTCTTTGACTTCTGTTGTAATCCCTTCATTGGGTAAATTGAAGAAACGGCGGTGGGCTAAAAGTACCTCTGAACTTTCTGAATCAATTGATGGGAGATCTAAAAGTAATATCTTAATCTTTGGAAAATGAAGAGTAAGCTTGTTACTTAACTCAGGATCCACCGCTATAGGATTATTCCCGGAAAATTTTGGATAACTTTCGGTAGAGTATTTTGTTTTGATTGCTAGCATAGAGGTTGAAGGGACTATATCACGTAATTTCCTTTCGATCTGCTTCCATCTGATTAAATTATCTTCAAAACTCTCGTCGCTTAGATCGATCACGAGAACAATTCCAGATAATTCGTTTTGTGTGAGATCATTGAGTGTATAACCATTTTCAACTATATGGCTCGAAACTTCAATATGCGTATGGTTATGTGGACTGTAGGTATAGACATCAACGTTGCATGATCCGCCTCGGTGAATATCCCCGATAAACTGATCCTGATACTCGAACGTTTTGCTCGTAAAATCTGGGAG
>JACZSS010000129.1 GCA_022574115.1 Candidatus Heimdallarchaeota archaeon
TGACCCTTTCTAAATCAATTGTATTGACGATTGAAGTAACCTCAACAAATGTGTTAACTCACGGAACTACTGGATCGATCGATACCGAGTTCGGCAATCTCAACATATTAATTGGTCTAAATTATGGATGTCCCCAAAAAGTTGGTCTAAGTGGGTGTCAACCTTAGGTGATAGAAGTCGTTTTACTTTTTCGGAATTTTCTAATAACTGGGTACGATAGTAGAACCCACGACAAACTGAGGAAAGAAGTCAGTTCATCGGATGAATAACTGGTGGTCTGCTGATCATTTTTCGTTTCAGATGTTTCTAACGAAGGATCATCAATTTCATAATAATTTTTCAGTAAATTAATATCGATAAACACTGGGATATCGTATACTGGTCTGCCAATAACCTCGATATCCAGCACGAGGGGATATGTCAAGTCATTTCTACTCACATTTACCAAATAATTCAAGGATGTCTCACCCAGATCGCTCCTCTCAAGATCTATAAACTCCACTAAATCCTCACCTTCATTTGGTCCGAGTATACTGATTCGCTCATACACCCGAAGATCTCGGGAATGTTGTAGGTCAAATGATACCGAAAAGGTAACATAATTATCATTAATTTCATTCAAGACCAACTGATCAACGGAGATCGAATTTGGAACGTACGAAGCATCTGGTTCCGCATACTGGAAAGCATTAATCTGCAACGTGGTGTCAAAGCCAACATTTTGAGTCGATCCACTTAGATAGTCAATTGTTACATAGACTTCAGCTTCACCAATAAATTGCAAATTATACATGTAGGTATTGGAGATTGAGACCGTTAGTACATTCAAGCCTTCGGCAACATCGAACATCGTTCGATAATTTACACTTGGATTAATTTCAGGATTATACTGGGAAGGATAAATTGACACCAAAGTGCTTACGATAACAAATGTCTCAAAGGAGCGAATATCAGCGGCAAAAATTTCGATTGGAATTTCAAGGACTAGAGCATCATAAAACCCGTCATTGTTATTGTCGATTTGGGATAATTCTACTCCATCTACATGGATTGGGTTGAAATCAGGCGGAAATGAATAGCCAGAAATATCCACATGCTTTTCCACGGGAGATAACTCCACTTCATATGATACCTCAAGGGGTGCGCTTCTGAGTAGGGTACCCTGGATACTGATCGTAATCTGTGACTGGCCGATTAATAAATGATTTGTTGAAAACAGTGTAAAAATTAAGTATGACTCTGTTGTACCAACCTTCCCTCCTGCGCGACTTACAAAGCTCAGATCATCCGTAATGCTCACTAGTACTTGGATATGGAACATACCCGAGATATTTGGTAAAATTGACATATTTGCCACTGCAACATCGACAATTCCATCATCATCATCATCCTCAAATGTAATCTGAATTTGGTCTGGGTAGTAAACGTCATCAAATAGTTCAAAATCTGCATAATTTAAGTTGGAAATGGCAAAAGATGTTCCTTCGTTGACCGGTTTTCCTGTAATTGCGAACAGTTCAGAATGCAACTCAACCTCAATGTCGCCTTCATAAGCAGTTGATGTTAAATTAGGAAGCTTTTCCTCATAGTTTTGATTGAATATCCCATTTCTGATGAGATCAATTTCAAAGCTGTCAAAAAATATGACCTTACCCCCCATTTCCCTTAATACCAAACTAAATTGGCCAAATCCATAGAAGTTTTGGCTCGTCGTGAACATTACGTGCACTGAGTCCAGTAAGTCATTCTCATTTGAATCTAAAAATTCAACAGTTTGGATTTCTACGTCCGAAGCGTACTGTTCATATTGAACCTGATTTAAAGAGTTTTGACTAGCACTACCAAATAGTGTTGATGCAGCCACTAATATCAGTAATAGCGATATTGAAGGTTTTGACATACTTATCAGACTCGGTTTTGATATAAAAAGGTTTTTTGAGAATAATATGTACTATATATATAAAAAGTCTTTATGCTTTCGAGCTTCGGGCATTTGTCCTCGTCGATCGATCCAGTCAATGTCTTTACTATTTGGTTAATTAATTTAATACACAGTTGAACAATGTTGTCAAAATTTACAAATTTCTAAGCGATTGCTACATTATGGAGACAGAGAAGGCTAAAAATGATCATGTCTGATCTGAATTTACCTACTTTCCACTAGGATTGTCGTGTGACCAGTGTTGAAGCGGGTTTAGAAACGAGTTTCAACTACTGGGTTTATTCTTTTAATTTGCTAAGCTGGATCGCAGAAACCTGATTTTTTAATTGACGAACCATCCGATAGGTAATCTTGCGATATCTAGCTGTGATCTGTCTAGGTGACCAAAGTTTGAGTGTGTGTCTAATCATGTTAGGGTGGGGAATATCTGCAAGATAGGTCTTGAAATAGTTGCCAAGTGGCTGATCTGCAAGGAGTTGCAGATCTTGATCCCCATTGAGACTGAGAGCAAATTCAACTGGGTGATCTTTTGTCATGAGCGAGATTACCTTGAGGTTGCGGCATTGAATAGATATTATGGCTACTTTGATCGAGAGCCACTGAACAACAAATAGTAACCAACACGACACCAATCGAGACTCAGCTAAGGCATCGGGTTGTACTTCAAGACCCTACACTGGTCGAACAGGCCTCATTAGGTATCTTTAATCAAGATCAACAGGACTGCTTTCAGATCTTCTGTCTGAATTTGATCCCTGGTGTGTGGTCACTCTGGACCTAAATCACCCCTACTCACACAATCAAATCTGCTAGATTTAAACAATACGAATGCCAGACGAAAATCATTTTCATCCATTTTTCTTTATTTTTGCCAGTCATTTGTGGATAAAACAGGATTACTGTTTACCGCTAAGGAATTATGACATTGTATAATCGAATAATAAAAATTATGATTACCGATCGTAAAAAGATGTCTTAGAGAAATGTAATCACCTACTACTCATTATGAAATGGATTAGTTAAAAACAGATAGCTATCATACAGGTGTGTCTAAACTGGGGTCAGACAACTTAATTTCTATCCTTCAAAAAATCTCAGAACTCGCTGATCAAGGACATCTCGACGATTCTATTTTATTCATAACGGAATTTGAGAAATCAAATCCGAATTATCACACAGAGTTGGAAAGTGATCAAAATACCTATTTCGATTATCAGTTGAAGAAAAGTTTCATTTGGGAAAAGAAAGGCGAGTTGGATAAAGCCCTTGAGCTCGCAATATCGACATATGAAGAATCAATAAGCAAAGAGAACTCAATCAAGCAAGTAGAAAGTTTGATTGCATGGGCGACTCAGCTTTGGAGAATGGGGAAATATGACAAGGCAGAAGCTCAAGTTAAATCTGGAATTAAAATATGGGAAGCAACAAGTCGAGAAATCAGATCAGAGCATCAAGAGGTTTATGCTAAGTTCCTAAACACAAAGGGAATTGTTCATCGATTCAAAGGAGAATTGGGTCCTGCCTTAACTTGTTTTCTAGAGGCAGTCGAGTATTATCGTACTGTTGAAAATGAGCCTCGTGTTTCAATTTTGATGCATAACATCGGTATGATCCATCATGATACGGGAGATCTGGAATCTGCAATTCATGCATTGCTTGAGAGTCTTGAGATTGAACAAAGCATTGGAAACAATCAGAACATTGCAGAAACCATGACTTCCATATCACTAGTATACAATGACTTTGGGAAAATCTATGAATCAATTGACTATTTGGAGCAGAGCTTGATCATCATGAGAGCTTTGGGTGATAAGGTGCATACTGCTCATATTCTCAACATTCTCGCCAAGGCAACAAGAGATTTGGGTCAAATGGAAAAGTGTCTTGTATACCTCTTAGAAGCTTATAAATTGCGAAAGGAGGTTGGAGATCCAACTTTTCTCTCATTTAGTCTCAAGAGTATCGGCAATGCTTATGCAGATATGAAGGATTTCCAGAAGGCGAGAAATTATGTTTCTCAGGCGATCGAAATATTCAAAGATATTGGAAATGATATTTTTCTTTCAGGTGCCATTTTTAGCTTGATTGAGATCTATCTAGACAGTAGTGATGCTTCTCTTGATGAAAAGATCAGTGAACTATATCATTCATTGGTCGAACTGAATGAACGAAACACCAATCTCAAGATTGATCATCGGACCAGAATGGCCAATGCTATTATTCTGAAATCTAAAAAACGCATCACTCACAAAATTGAAGCTCAAAAAATCCTCCAGGTATTAGTAAAAGAGGAGGTTGTTGAGTTCCACATCACCATCACCGCGATGTTTTACCTGAGTGAATTACTCCTCGAGGAACTCAAATCATATGGCGAAGAAGAAGTGTTGCAAGAAGCGATTGCTTTATCAAATCGGATGTTTGTCGAAGCGGAAAAATATCATTCATATATGATACAAGCTGAAGTTAGAATGATACAAGCAAAGTTTGCACTAGTAAATGGCGATTTAGCAAGTTGCGATACTCTTTTACAAGAAGCGTTGGACATTTCCGAATCGTGGAAATTGACCTCTATTGCTGACAAAATTAAAACTGAACAAAAAGCAATTGAATTGGAGCTACACAAATGGGACCAAATGACAAGCGAGAATTCGTCCATTATAAAACGATTAGAGCAATCTCGTATTGAAGAATTGGTTTCAAAATTATTTGATGTTCCAACTTGAAATTTCCACCCCGTAAATAGATTTACAAACCTGCTGAATGGCTGTAATTGGTCAGCTTAGAAAGATCTTTTTAACTAATTTCGCGATCATTTGAGATGTCGGGTCATCCTCAGGCAATATTGTTTTTCGCAGTGCTGTGTGGTAACTCGTAACATCATTGTATTTGATCTTCTCGATGCTCGAGAAGAAGGTAAATTGTTTTAGCACATCTGAAATCCATGATTCGATAACTGGATCAATTAGATCATAATTTGGGATCTGATTGAAGATCAGATGACAATCCAATTTTTCACTTAGAACTGCTTTTTGATAGACGACCCTGATTAATCTCCACAGCCCTTGATAAGACTGGTAATCTGGCCTCATTACCAAAAATATCTTATCAATTATTGGAAAGATGCTGATCGAGAACAAATGAAAACCTGGAGACAAGTCAAAAATAATATGATCGTAATTTAAAGAATTTACCCCTTCTCTAATCTGCCCAATTTTTTTCAGAAACCATGAAATTTCTACGCCGTGTACCTTATCTTTTGACCTATAAGCCTCATTCACAAAAATAATATCAAATCCCCTAGAAGTATTATATATATATTTTTCAAGTGGATTCTCATCTTGATTAAGATAATCATTCAAAAAGATATCAGGGTTAAGCTCGACGAAGATCTGCTGGAAACTTGGCATTGTAAAGTCCGATTCAATGATTAAAATTCGTTTCTCGTGGTTATTTCTCAAAATATTTGCTACATTCAGACTAAATAATGATTTACCGCTTCCACCTTTGTAGGAATGGACTGCTGATAAAATCACTAATAATGATAAAGTTGCAGATTTTATATGTTTATCCTTAAATTAACGGTAGATCTGAAGCTTATGGGATGTCAAAAAATAAGCTAAGTATTCGAGTTGATCTGGATCAGGAATTTACCCAGATGCTTGATGAAGTCAAACAGTCCCGGGCCTTGAAGTCCAATGCTGACGCCATCAGACATTGTTTATACGAGTTGACACGCGTCCATAATATTCAATTAAATGAGCTTCAGCTAGAAAAAATTAAACAACTCCTCAAGATAAAGTCTGTCAAAGTTGATTACTCGATTTATTCTGTGATTGACTTCGTTAACTATGCACTTAGTACAATTATCGATCAAATTCGAGCTAAATTACCAAGTATTCAGGATTGGGATGTCCGAGCAGATCTAAACGAGGAGGAAACCCGAATAGCTTTGGCCTTGATCGAATGCCAAAATGAAGCTCTAGCGGGAGAGGTTCTTGTAGACGATATTGCTGCCAAACTGAAGTTACGTAATGATGCGAGAATTAGGGAAATCCTAGACGGATTTGCTGATCGGGGAATTTTATCTACCCGGACTTCTAGCAAGGGAACCGTGTATCATGCAAGAAAGGATTTTTGATAATGGGTAGTAGTTCATTCGACAAACAATCAATTCAATCATTTTTACTCATACATGGTCTCTTGAACAGCGATTTGTCCGAATTGATCAAATATATTAATGTATTACCGTATACTTTGGAGTTAATGGAGAGATCCAGTAGTTCCGTGACTTAAGTAAATTACATATTAATCAACTCCTCTGTTTAGTAAATAGATTATTGCTCTTCGGCAGCTAAATCCATGAGATGAGTGTGGTGACCGCTCAATGCATCCTGCAGATCCAAGAGCGAAGCATTCCAGATGCGATGATCAGCGCTACCTCGCTTGACTTGCTCAAGATATTGCATCATGATGTTGAAGACATTGACGGAGGCGGCAAACAGCGCAACCCGATAGGAAGGTGAGTGAGAGCTGGTTTGACCCATTCTCCTCTGCAATTCACGATAACTTGATTCGATGCCAAAACGCTCCTCATACAGGAGCAGAGCTTGTTCTGGAGTTAGATTGCTGTCCTCTGGAACCACCAGAGGTACAAGATCCATGCCACGGCGTACCAGACACAACTTTAGCTTAGCTGGTGGGAACCCCTTGCTCGTCAAAATAGTCTCTGTTTCCCTCCACACCCCAGTACCATCGGCAAGATTTTTCCTGCTGGATAATGACGGGATACATGATCCGGATTATCGGAGAGATTAAGGGAAGAGAGATCGATCAATCCTTATCTGAAAATAGAATTTGGGCGTCAATGGTTAAGTGGGAATAATAATTAGGTGTCAATAAATGTTTGAATAATCGATGCATTTAGCATAATTCTATCTGAACTTTTCTGATGGATGATGATGATTGGGATTGCATACCCTTGCATACCCCAGAGCAACTGAAGAAGATCTGTTACTTGCCGCTGATTTCCACCCTGATGATGACACGAAAACCAGGTGCAACAATTACGCTGAACATGCTTGTTTATTTTGGTATCAAGGTTGAGTACTTAGACTGGTATATCTTCAGCTTTACAGTAGGCTGATATTTCATAGGGCTCGGATGTAATTGCTTCGATCGATCGATTAGCTAACTGAATAAACCACACATGTCAGTATCCGTGGTCTCAAGCCCTTCGATCTTAATTTATTTTTTGGATATCACAGTGGAAGAGCATAACGGCTCAAAAAAAATATTATTGG
>JACZSS010000130.1 GCA_022574115.1 Candidatus Heimdallarchaeota archaeon
GAGTGATTGAACGTTTCGGACAAGTAGATGAGCGAATGGATGAGATGGATACCATTCTCAGTTCGCTGCAACAAAAAGTCACAACTGGGGGATCAGGTGGAACATCACAATTGGAAGCAAAGGTTGTTGAATTAACTCAGAAATTAGAAGAGTTAGAAAGGAAGTTTACTGCATTGCAACCTGGAGTGAGCAGTCCTCCCGTTGCAGGTGGAAATTTCAAACAAGTTGTTGTGGATGCCACAAAATCGGTCACCGCACCACCGCCTGCATCCGCTTCTGAAACGGCCGCTGTACAAGCACAAAGTGGCTCGGTAATACCAGCGCCGCCTGGAGCGGCTCCTACGGCATCAGGAGCCAACATCCCATTGCCTAGCAATGAACCGCCTCCATCAAGTGAAGCCACCCCAGCACCAAGTGAAGCATCTTCGCCTGAACCGGCTACAACCTCCGAATCAGGGTTACCCGCAATTCCACCACCACCGCCTGGAAGTCCAGCGATTCCTGTCCCAAGTGAGGCAGATACACCAACCACACCACCTCCAGGTAAAACAGCAGTACCAGCTCCAAGCAGTATACCTGCATCCAGTAAAACACCTACGACTCCACCCGAAAGCGTCAAATCGAAGAAAAAGATTGATATTAAAGGGGATAAAACAGAACGAGAACAGCTTTTGGAAGCGCTAAAACAGCTAGAAGGAATTTAGAAAAAAGGAATTTAGAAAATCGCATCAGCCAATAAATAGGCTGAAGAAATTACTTAAATTATTGTGAAATTAACTCGCTTCAGCTTTCTTAATGTTTGAATCGTAGTCACCGTTGTCGATTTTTTTCTGAACTTCTCTCACATCCAAACCATCACAAGTGATTCCCATGGAAACCATGGTACCCAATACTTCTTTTGTAGCCGCTTTAAGTGATGCTGCCAGTAAATCAGGTCTCTTAGCCTTTGCAACAGTCAAAATTTGATCATACGTTAGGTCACCGACCACTTCAGTTCCAGCGAGACCAGACCCTTTCTCTAAACCCGCTTCGTTTAGTACGAGGGCAGATGTAGGTGGTAAGCCGACTTTTAGTTCATAAGTTTTGGTAGCTGTATTAACAATTACATCTACAGGTACTTTCATACCTTTGAAACTTAGGGTGGCAGCATTAATATCAGCAACAACTTTGCCTAGGTTGAGACCAAGTGGACCCAAAGCAGGAGCAATTGAACCAGAAGGTTTTGCTTCGCCAGCATCAATCAGGAGACTTACAGTTTCAGTTTCTCGACTCATGTTTCTCTATTGAATTATTGGGTAATTCGATTTTTAAACTTCCGTTGTAAAACAAACCATCGGTTAAATTGTACGGATACAATTTTTGTAACTATCCTAAGATGCTACAATAGGGCTACCGATATGAGCCCCACTCCAGATGCATATAGCTTCTGAAGCAAGTTGGACTTGAGTCTGCAATCCCCATCCTTCAACCGTTGTCTTCTGGTGCCAGAAGTGCCTTTCCTACATTTTGTAGGCGTGGGGGTTAATTTGAAAAACGAGGAATTACTCGTTTCTAGTTGAAGCACTCATTTCATTATTTAAACTGCTTAAGATTTGGCTGTTCGTCCGTACATTCACGATCATGATCATTTTATCACAAAAAACAATACAGATCTTCCCAATCCTCTCCCTAATGAGCTTGATAGTTTGTTAGGTGGGAGTCAAGAAAGTAAACATCAGGGGACATGATCTAATGGAGTTGATCCTTATAACACAAATCAAGGATGTGGCACAAGAATCTTAAATGATCGGGCAAGGGATTCTTCGCTCGCACTGAATTGAGGAAGACCTCGATCGAGAGACAAAAGCATCCTTCAGACTGTTAAACCGGCTAATACTGTCCCTAAAGGTCAACAAAATATCAAATTGACTCATCGATCGATTTTGGTTCAGGGATTTTAAGTCTTAAACCATACTTTATCGATCGATCGATCGATTCTGAGGTAAGTTTCAAAATTGACAGGTTAATTAGTTAGCAAGTTCAAATTGGGGATATCTAATCCTTAAGAAGGGTCATTAAGCTTTTCGACATTTATGGAGATTAACGGGAAGGACGTCCATGATTTAGCAACCTATGCGATACAACAAATGCCACAGGGAGTGAAACTTGGCGAATTCAAATACATGGATGTGGTGGAACAAAGTATCAATACTCGCAATGAGATCGTGACCAATCTTGGAAGTAGCAGAAATCAGGGCTTCGGAATACGAATTCTAAAGGACGGAGCTTGGGGATTCTCTGCCAGCAATGAGTTGACCAAGACGGTGATTGACAAAAGCATAAAACTAGCCATTAAACTGGCAAATGCAGCAGCTCGGTGTCAACCGAACATAAAAGTGACTGAAGAACCAGTGGTTGAAGCTACTGTCTCAACAAATTTTGCGATCGATCCATTCACGGTAGAGCTTTCAGAGAAACTTGAGTATCTGCTAGAAATTTATGCTGTCACTAAGAAATATTCCGAGATAAAATTTACTAATTCGGGTTACCGGGCACAAAAAGACCATATGATTTTTTATAATACAGATGGAACCAAGATTGATCAAAGTATTATCTGGAATGGTGGATTAACTTACCTCGTCGCGGTGGGAAATGGAGATACCCAGACGAGAAAATTCCCGGATGATCAATTTCAAACCTTAGGATATGAGCACTTCAAGGACCAAAACATAGCTGAAAGAGTGGACGAAGTGGCGGTTGAATTAGTAAAATTGTTAGAAGCCCCAAGAATGAAGGAACAAAGGAGTACAATTATTCTAAATCCTACCCAATTGGGAATCCAGCTCCATGAATCAATGGGTCATCCATCAGAATTAGACAGAGCGATTGGATATGAGGCAGGGTATGCTGGCACCTCATTTTTGAAGACTGAACTACTTGGCCAAAATTATCGTTACGGAAACGATTTGGTCACAATCCATGCGGATGCAACAATTCCGGGAGGATTGGGCAGTTTTCCTTATGATCATGAGGGGGTAGCGGGTAAAAATACTGTGCTTGTGGAGAAGGGAACCTTCACCGGATACCTAAGTTCCAGAGAAACTGCACCCGTGATTGGTCTTGAAAATAGTGGTGGTACGACACGCTCATTTGGTTTTGACAAAATCCCCTAATTAGAATGACAAACATTGTTCTACAGCCAGGTGAATGGAGTCTAGATGAGATGATTGAGGAGACAAAGGATGGTTACTATTTACATACAAATAGAAGCTGGTCAATCGATGACCTGCGATATAATTTTCAGTTTGGCTGCGAAGTGGGATATCGCATCAGGAATGGGGAAATAACAGGGTTGGTGAAAAATCCAACATACACAGGCATAACAAACGAATTTTGGAATAGTACCACAGCTGTTGGAAAGAAATCTCTGATGGAAATTGTTGGAACACCGAATTGTGGCAAAGGCGAACCAGGTCAAACAATGTATACTGGTCATGGTGGACCACCTGCACGATTCGAGAATGTTAGAGTGGGAGTCCTCGACTCCTAAGGTGGTTTTATGAGGCACGAATTGATACAAAATAAAATAGAATTCACTGAAACAGAACTTCAAAAGGCAGAACTTGATGGATATGAAATAATGCTCTATCAGAGATCTCACGCTTTGAGCCGTTATGCTAATAGTACGATACATCAACAAGTACAAACTGACACAACATGGGTCAGATTAAGAGGTTTTAAAGGCAAGAAGCTACAGGTCATACAAACAACTGCAACAGAAGAAAACATCAAAAAAGCGGTTGAAGAACTGAAAATTGCAGTCAGGAACGCCCCGGAATTAGGCTATTTTCATGGTTTTATCGACAAACAAAACTACCAATCGGTGAAGGTAGAAGCTAAGCTAATGGATCCAGAAGAGAGGGCAGAATTAATTGGACGAATAATTGATCGATCTAATGAGATTGATCCGAAGTCCAAAGTGTTCGGTAAAGTTGAAACCCTTGATTTTAAGTATGGAATTGTAAATTCAAATGGAGTTCGCGGATATCATAATTTTGGCTATAACGATATCAAGATTTTATCAATCGTTGAAACGAATGGAAATAGAGGGTATGGTCGGGAAGTTATAGCCTCAATGGATCCTAAATCAATCGATGCTGAAAAATTAACAAGCTCTGCAGTCAAGATTGCTCAGGATGCTTCAGTAGCTAAATCTGCTGAGATTGGCGAATATACAGTAATACTTCGCCCTCAGGCTCTGACCGAAATGGTTGGATTTACCATCTATGGACTTAGTGCAAATATTTATCATCAAGCGAATTCTCCATTTACAGACAAACTAGGTGAGCAGGTTTTGTCTGAAAAACTAACCATCTCCGATAAACCACTCTCTGACAATAATTTCTTTGCAAGCCCGTTTGACGGAGAGGGTGTGGCAAAAAGGAATATTCCCTTGATTGAAAACGGAATACCCAAAGTTATAATGTATGATACATTGACGGCTTCACAATATTTAGAAGACAAATCATTGGTGAGCGGACATTCGATCCTTCCATATTCAGACTATACATGGTCCTCTATTTCTCCTATGAACCTTGATGTGAAATCTGGAGATTCGAGCGAACAAGAAATGATCGAGGATACTAAAAGGGGAATATTAGTCCAAACATTCTGGTATACTAACCCAGTAAATCCCAAAGAAGGAATTTTAACAGGTTTGACCCGAGATGGACTTTACTTCATAGAAGACGGCGAAATCAAATATGCGATTAAAAACATGAGATACACGGATTCAATTTTGAATTTCTTCTCTGAAATTGACTTAATTTCTAAAACGAAACGCCCTATTATAGATTCAGACGGTGGTTTTACCAATTCTCCAGTCATCAAATTAGCTAAAATGAAGTTTACTGGTCAAAGTAAGCATTAAATGCCAACTACATTATTATCCAGAAGACAATGTTTTCACAACTTCCTTCAGTTATTCCAACATTGGGATAAACAGTAGTTATGCGGGAGGTGAGATTTGAACTCACGAAATCCTAAGATACTAGGCCCTCAACCTAGCGCCGTTGACCTGGCTGGGCGACTCCCGCTTTTTTGTTTCAAAAAGTCAATCAGATGATATAATTCTTGAAAACAGGATAACAAGCGTTCTCCTTGAATATAAGGTCCCTTTTACTTTTATAACTTAATCGTTTTAGATCGATCTTTTCAATTAATTATAACGTGCAAATCAAATTTATTTGGTAAAAGATATCGTATAAGTGAAAATCTATTTCATCTCTCAATTAATCGGAAACCTATGTTTCGGCAATATATTGACCAGTTAAGAAAAGAACAGATAGTTGAAACAATTGAAAAGCACGTTTCAAAAGAGTTTGAGATTGGACAGTACTTGGAGGATTTTGATAACCACAAAATGGTTGAATTTCTTAACGTCGAGAATTCTGAATTCAAGCTACTTGGCAACGTCTGCACTTCCCGCAAAACACTCGCCTTGTCAATAGGTACTGTTGAAAGTGAACTTCACACGGCTTTGCTGAAGGCACTTACCTCACCTATTACCCCCGAGATTGTAGCTGATGCCCCTTTTTTTAAGAACCAGTCTGAACCTAAATTATTGTCTCATCCAATCCCTAAATATTACCGGGAGGATGCTGGCTACTATCTAACATCCGGACTTGTGATCACAAAAGGATTAGACAGTGGTATTCACAATAGTAGTATTCATCGTCAGTTAATTTTGTCAGATACCGAAACCACCGCTCGGATTGTCCCAAGACATCTATTTCACAATATCAGAGTCGCCGAAGGCATGGACCAAGATCTACCCATCGCGGTCGCATTTGGCCTGCATCCAGCTGTTATTTTGGCAGCGTCTACCCCTACAGCAATTTCCGTTGATGAAATGGATATAGCTAACAGTTTGTTAGGAGGAAAACTCAAACGAGTTCGCCTTCCCAAGAGTGGAATTCTCGTTCCGGTACACTCAGAAGTTGTGTATGAAGGAGTTGTGGTTAAAAACAAAAGGCACAAAGAAGGTCCATTTGTTGATGTAACGGGAACACTCGATAGGGTCCGGGATGAACCATTCTTTAGAATTGACAGAGTATATTATAGAGATGATCCGTATTTTACTACAATTCTGCCGTCCCAAACAGAGCACTATATTTTGATGGGATTAGGTCGAGAGGCAAAAATTAGAGAATCTGTATTAAATGTGGTCCCAGAAGTTGGTGAGGTTTATCTGACCACAGGAGGAGGAGGTTGGCTACATGCAATTGTATCTGTGAAAAAACAATCCGAGGGAGATGGTAAAAATGCAATTATGGCAGCATTTGCAGCGCACGGATCACTAAAATGGGTAACCATTGTGGACATGGATATCGATATCTTTGATCCTGTGAACGTGGAATGGGCGGTCATCACTCGAACTGGTGAAGACGATCTCATAATTATCAACAAAGCTCGAGGATCTAGTTTAGATCCAGCTATGGATGAGCGAACTAAAACGTCAATAAAAGTGGGCATTGATGCAACAATGAGTTTGTACAAAGACGTAGAGAGTTATCGCAAAATCAAAATTCCAAGAGATTAAATTACAGTCTAGCGATCCGGATTGAGCAGTGTATACCACTCAGGAAAGTCATCGGCCGGCACTTTCTTTGCCATTGATGCACCGACAATGTGGTAACAGACCTTCCCTGGAGTCTTTAACCCACGAACCTGAAAATCTTCGCAGCTGCAAAAATTCGGTAATACCACTAAATGATCAATTTCTCTACTACCAGTTACAACATAAAAATTCTCGAAGTTGTCACCCTTGATCTTCTTAATCTTCTGGTTGATAATAAGTTCCTGAGCTTTCGTTATTTGATCAGGATCTGGTGCATTCACGGAAATCACATCAGTGATGAATTTGCATAACGTCTAAGTGAGCTGGCAGTGAACTTAAATCCTTAATTGATTTATCTGCGAGTCTGCGAATATCCATTGGTACCTTGCGTTCACGATTGACGTGTACAGTCTTCATTCCCAGTTTTCGAGGTTTGAGAACTTCATGCATTGAATTGCCCACCATAACACACATTTTAGGATCAGCTTTGACGATCTCAGTCATGTTTCGATAATATCGCATCGTGTGCTTGGTAGCTGCTACGGTATCAAAACCGAAATACGATTCAAAATAATTGTGTAGATCATTGGATTCCATTATCTCTTCAATATGGCTGGTATGTGAAGAACTTGCAACATACATT
>JACZSS010000131.1 GCA_022574115.1 Candidatus Heimdallarchaeota archaeon
TAGCTACGGGGGTGGGCACGGTCCCCACGCACCCAGCAGGGTCGAAAGATCAACTGGGTCGATCTTCTGGTCGTTATTGGTATCGAGGCAATTGCCGACAGCGGTCGGACCCCATTGCCCCAGCAAGTTAGCCAGGTCAATCGGCCCCGTGTTGCCGTCACCGTTTACGTCGGTGGGGCAGTCACCACAGACGACTTGGCATACGTCCGGGATCCCGTCTGCGTTGTCGTCGTCGAATTCTCCCGAGGCAATGTCACATTCATCTGGAATCCCTAATTTAGGTTCAGCAGAGATCGCGATTGGCCAATCCTTTCCGATTCCCATCCCTTTACCAGAAATCCCACTAGGGACATGGGAAGATCTTTACAGTTATTTTAATCAGGCACAGGGTGAATTATTTTACAAACCCGGAGATCACTTCCATTATTTTAATGGGGGTTATATTATGTTAAGTGATATCGTTGCCAAAGCATCGGGAATGAGTTTTATAGATTATATAGAGGATAAAATCCTGAAACCGCTGCAAATGAGTAGATCAAGTCTACATAAATCAAAAGTCAATCAAGATGATAATTTGTCAGTTCCCTACGTGCTCTTACCTGATAAGGATGGAAAATCTACAAACACACCTGCGAGTTTTCCATTTAGTGAATTTATTTATGGGCCTGGGGGACTAATTAGTTCGACGAACGAGATGATGAATTATGTTAGAATGTCGATGAACAGTGGAAATTTTAATGGAACTCAAATCTTTGATAGCTCAATAATTACCGAAATGCAAAAAGTGCATCAAGCATATGATGAGACCTTTGCTTTAGATTTTGATGCTGATGGATATGGATTTGGTTGGAGTTCCAGCTCTAATTTCTTTGGTGATACGCTCATCATGCATAGTGGGGGCATTACAGGAGGTATCTCGACTATCGGCTTTTTGAAAGAGGCAAAATTAGGATTCACGCTCATTGGCAATTCTGGGAATACGCCGTTGATGGAAATTTTAGCTGCTTTAGCACTCCTTTTGGGAAAAAATCCGGACACTGAACTCAAAATATATGTCCGGCAGAACCACTTTTCAAAGTTGAGTGGAAAATACTCAACATTTGGTGGTATTGGAGTAATCACTGTTTCTGTAAAATTTGGGCTCCTGTTTGTCGACACTCAAATACCACCACAAAGTATTCCGTTGGTCCCAATCGATGACAGCCTTGAGCCAATAGAGTTCTATACCGTTTCGCCAATTTCCGGTTCAAAGTTGTTAGTTAAATTCAGATTTGATGATGCAGGAAAAGCACATTGTACTTTTGAAAGAAATTCCTATCACCAAATGTAATTCTTTGAGACCTGGACGACGAAATGATCCTTTGGTCGCAAATAATCACTTCCGCAAATTATTTTTTCTGGATTTTCGTTTACCTTTTTCATGAGATTTCCATATTTTATTGCTAGTCTATTCATTGTAAGTCGCTCAGAGGCTAAATCAATGTAATCTTTGATCGATGTCACAAATTAACATTGTGTATTCGTTCGTGTTGCTGCGCAGGTTAATAAGAATAGCAGTTAGTGATCTTGATAACAGATTTCCTTTTATTTTCTCCCGACGATCTTGATTAGAGTCTGAAACCGAAGCTCATCGCTTCAGGACACGCATCAATGCAATTACCACAATTAATACAGAGAGAATTTGCTATACCGTCAGGGTCCTCGTCAGTAATTGGTACACCCATGGGACAAGCATCCTCGCATGCTTTGCATCCATCGGTACATTTGAGTGGATCTCGTTTTACGGTAAGTATTGAATTCTTGGACATATAACCAAGTAATGCACCTGTTGGACAAACCCATCTACAATAAGCTCGAGGTACCTTCATTGAGATGAACATGATAACGAGAAGGGCCCCCATCTTCCAAAGGAACATGGTTCCCATAGAATCAATTGCGTCAAAACTGTTTTCCCCAGGAAGTATCTTCCAAGTAAAGGCATACCAAAGCGTGATGAAAAGCGTCCCGGCCGGGTCGATGAAACCGTATGGAATACTTGTGAAGAAGTTCTCCTCAAGGTTTCCTCGATCAATTCTTTGAAAACCGATCCATGCTGACCATCCAACCACAAACCATAGTATAAATCCAGAAATGTCCTGAAATGCTTTGTTATCTGGTTTGGAAATTTTAGTTTTCTTCAATGGGAAGATCGCAAGTAAATCTTGCCATAAACCTACGGGGCAAGCCCAACCGCAAAATAACTTCCCCACAGTGGCACCGGTGAGGAAGAACAAACCAAAGACAAGAAACGGAAACTGCCCTCGAGTTAATATAAACTGAATTGCATCCAATCCTCCCCATACCGTACCAAATGGCGATCCTGCCGGAAATGAGATGGGCGCTGGAAACGGTACCCTTGATAATCCTATGATTACGCCGTTGACAAGTACAAACATAATTAATTGTGTGATGAGTCGAATGGACCTTATTCTCCTACGAGTTATCGCGGTCATCCAATCTTGGAAAACAGATCGTTCTGGGTTACTTCCTGCTACTGCCACTATTCAACACCTACTCCCACGGAGGGGGCAAACCATTTCCACTATCTCCAATAAACGGACGGAGAAAGTCGTACCATAATTTTAAATCGTCACCTGTACCAGTGGAGAAGGCGTTTATATCACGGATGATGCTCAATTCATCCAGGGCATTACCAACTAAGAGAAAAATTATTCCGATCAAAAGGAATGTAATGTAATTGATACGAGTATCTAGGCTCATTTTTTCAGCTCTAATTCGGTTGGAACAAATTGTCCATTTAAAAAATATGATATGACTGTCAGCAGTCTCTAAATAAATTCAAACAAGTGGAGTCTTAATTTAAAACCAATCGTCAAGTGAGGTTTGGCTTTCTAATGTTTCAATTTCTCTTCCCGTCTTCTCTATTAATCTTAGGTAACGATCGTCACTGAAACCTCTCTCATCAACTAGAAAACTTCGAATCTTTTCAACATCGTAAGTTAATGAAGTATCCACTTTTACGGCCTTATGGGTATCTGGATTGAGAAAAATCTCCCTTATTTCTTCGTATGGTATATTTGCTTCAGCAACCTTAGTATTATTTTTTTCAATCTCCTCGAAAGATTTGAATTCATTGATTAGTTTGTAAGCTGTTTTAGGTCCTATCCCGCTAATCCCATCTGGGTTGAAGTCGGATCCTAATAAAATTCCCAAGTCAATTAGTTGGGCGTGAGTAATATTCAGTCCATTTAACAACACATTAAGTTCAAGAAGCTCCGGTTTAATGTCAATAACTCTTCCTCCTGCAAGTGTTCTTTTACCTGTGATGTTAAGGTTCCGAACTAATTTTGTTGACCCAAATAACATCGCATCATAATCCTGACTGGCGGTAGCCCAAAGCGATCCTTCCTTGACCATTATGGCGGCCTGAGCTTCGCCTTCACCGGGAGCATCAATAATTGGGATTCCCATATAAGTTAACAGCCGTTTCGAATCGTCTAATAATTGTGGCGTTAGGTAGTTTAGCTGTTTAGCGAATTTTTGTGCGGTGAGTGTATCCCCTTCACTAACCGCCTTATCGTAAGCAATCTGAGCAGTTTTTTTGACATCAGCTCTTCGTTTCTTTTCTCTAGATTTTAATGGGTGACTCTCACCATCAAAAATGTAAATCGGTTTGACACCGTTTTGTAATAAAGCACTGTTTCGGGTCAGGATCCCGATTAAATGAGATGTAACTCGGCCTGATACGTCAACTAAAGATTGGCCAGTACCGTCTCGAATTGATGATAAAAATTGGTAAAGCTGGTTGAAGGCGTCAATACCTAGCTTCCTGTCTTTTAGATCGGCGAAGGTGACTACTTTTTTGTGTTCATAGCTTGAACCGTCAAACAACTTACTTATGTTCTTGACACCCATTAGCCTTTCATCTCTAATTATTCTTTTTCTACGGGATTTATAAGTTTTTTATCTTTGATTGAATCTAATTGATTTCATCGTAAATCAAAGGCACAAAAGTGACTCGGATTAGCCTCCTGAAATCTGGCTCACTTGTTTCAGATTTTGTGATAAGGTAGAGCCATTGCTCCCCATTTTGTTCTATAATCGGCATAATAATTCTACCAGTCTCTGTTAAACAATCCAATAGACTTCCAGGAAGCTTATCACCTGCTGCAGTGATGATAATCCGATCGAATTTTTCCTTAAATAATAATGACGTTCCGTCACCATGGATGACCGATACGTTTTGGATCCCAGCCTTTAACAAATTTTCGGATGCAAAGTCAACCAGACCTTTATGTCTTTCAACAGTGATCACGTTGCCATCTGGCGCTAATTTAGCAATCAGCGCCGCGCCATAACCCGATCCGGTCCCAATTTCCAAGACATTCATACCCGAGCTTGGGTCCATTAATTCATTGCTAAGCATTATGGCATACATGTGAGGTGCTGATATTGTTTGACCTGACTCAATATAAAGTGGTTTGTCATCATAGGCCCGTTTTTGATCTTTATCGCGGACAAAATACTCTCTAGGTACGTTTCTAAAGGCGTTCCAACCCTCATTGGATAATTTCAGGTTTAACCGTTTCATTTGCTTGGCAATTTGCTTGATGAATTTATCTGGAACAATCGGTACCGACACAAAGTTTCCTTCTGATTAGCTAACCTAGATTGGCTCTTAAATATAAAATTCTTTAATAATTTTAAAAAGGTTTCAGCGTAGAGCTTAGAATAATTGAAAATAGTTTCCAAATGTATCGTCATCGACAAGCGCTCAGGTCAGTCGACTCTTCAGAAGCTTAATGATGCCGATCTGTTGGATCTGAAATTGAAAATATTTTCCAAAAATGAATTTCTCTATATCCCGATCAAAAATGTAGAAAATTTACCTGAAATCTTACAAAATTTAGATTTCAAAATCCAAGACGAAGGTTTTGAATCTAGAAATCTGAAACCTTATTCACTTAAGAATTCACTTTTGGGAAAAATCCCACAGGATCTTCTGGTTCATATCCCTAGGTCATTTGACCAAATTGGAGATCTTATCATTATTGATATCCCGAAAGAATTATCCGAGTTCAAGTCGGTGATTGGCCAGGATTTGATGCACATCTATCCTACCACCATGTCTGTCTTCAATAAAACTAGTCGTGTCGATGGTGAATACAGAATTCGTTCAGTTGAACTGATTTCTGGTTCAGGAGAAACATCAACAATTCATAGAGAAAATGGGATAAGACTTCATGTGGATATCTCGAATTCCTATTTTTCTCCAAGATTATCATTCGAGCATCGCAGAATTATGGATTTAGTTACCCCTGGAGACAAAGTTTTGGATATGTTTGCCGGAATCGGCCCATTTAGTGTGTTAATTGCCAAGAACATTGAATCCGAGATTACCGCAGTGGACATAAATCCTTATGCAGTTGAAAACTTACGGAAATCAATCAAATTAAACAGGAGCTATCTCGGTAGCGTAATTAGTGTTGTAGTTGATGCCAATCAATTATTAGAAAAGTTTGACCCCAACTCAAAATTTGACAAAATAATTATGAATCATCCCAGTGGGGCAATAAACTATCTCAAGACTGCTACCATGTTGCTCTCAGACGATGGGATAATTTTTTGTTATGTGTTTGCTCCAAAGAAATCTCAACAAGAATATTGCAAAAATTTGATTGCAGAGACTGTTGGAGAACGCTTTACATTCAAGAATGTGACTCAGGTTCGTAATTACTCGGCATTTGATGATCATGTTTGTATTGCAATTGAAAAGAGTGCCTAGTCAGATCGCCCGTCAGAAATCATCGAAATTCTCCTCTGACAAATTCTCATCATCTATAGGCAATAAAGTGGAGAAATTAGGAGTTAATTTTATTTCTTATTTGAAACTGGATAACGGAAAACGAAAGTGAAAATGTTAGCTAGTTGACCAGTTAACCTGTGATTTACCCCTCATCTTGGGCTGGATTGTGGTTCTGGTTAGTTCAAGAAGTTGATCATGGGTTGAAGGTAATACTATTTTATCCTTGGTTAGAGATATTGAACCGACTTTAAAAGCCACTTCGAACCTTTGTCCAAATCCTTCCATTTGTAGGGGTCCTTGTAGTGTCGGATAATTAAAAATGAATTTTGAATCATCTCCATTAAGCTCCAGGTCTAACAATGTCGCATCGATATCTCCCTCCTGATCAATTAGTCCAAATTCGTACAAACTACTAAACATGAGGACGTTATATTTGGCTGGCATTTTTCCATTTTTATCTGTCCTTGGGAGCTCATCGATGGGTCTACTGATAATCACGTGATCTCCTTGAATTTCTGATATCAATTCCAAAGGTGCGATCTCATCGATATCTTCTCTTTTACCTAGTTCTTCCATTAATTCCTCAAAAAATCCTGCTCCGAGTATCAAATGATGGGGAACTAAACTGTCCTTGTCAAGTGTTACGTCTTCCAAATTGCCCACATCCAAATCTTCACTGTCTACGAAATGATATCGCTTAAGTTTAGTAAATCGTATTTTTGGGAGTCCCATGCGAGCACCGATTACAGTATAGAACTAATTAAAATTAATCTTAATTATTTCCAATTGCGAATCATTTTCTTAGTATTTAAATTCGAATATTAGACAGGTGTTACGTCAAAGAATTTATTCAGAAGTTCCGACTACCTGGGATGCTGCTCCGTGTCGGTCAAATCGTTCATAATCACCATCAAATAGTGCATCATCAATAATCATTCCATCTGAAATTGTTAATACCCTCATTCCTTTACGTAGCATGCCCACGTCATGAGTTACCATTATTA
This sequence comes from Candidatus Heimdallarchaeota archaeon, assembly GCA_022574115.1. Classification (GTDB taxonomy): domain Archaea; phylum Asgardarchaeota; class Heimdallarchaeia; order Heimdallarchaeales; family Kariarchaeaceae; genus LC-2. Next base: position 6,811 of record JACZSS010000131.1, read on the forward strand.
CAGTGGGTTGCCAATTGAGTTCAGGAAAACTTCCTTTACCCTGATTTAGAGAATGAATCAAATCAATGATTTCTTGCCCTTTTTGGCTGTCCAGATCCCCAGTTGGTTCGTCTGCAATAATTAGTGATGCTCGATTGACTAGCGCTCGAGCGATACCTACTCGTTGTCGTTCACCCCCGGAAAGTTCATTGGGGTAATGAGTAATTCGATCCGCTAATCCCACCATCGTCAATACTTCAACTGACCATTGTCGTCGCTCATTTTTGGGGACTCCTGCTATCAATAAGGGTAATTCCACATTGTCAAGCGCAGTCATTGCGTCCATCAAGAAAAAATGTTGGAAAATGATCCCAACTTCAGACCTTCTCCAGATGGCTAATTCGTCTTCAGTCAGTGAACCTAAGTCCCTGCCTTTATATTGAATATTAC